>NZ_FYAJ01000005.1:0-230563 GCF_900185625.1 Photobacterium andalusiense | reverse complement strand
CTCTAAAGGGTTGTTGAAGACTACAACGTTGATAGGTCAGGTGTGTAAGTGCTGTGAGGCATTGAGCTAACTGATACTAATTGCCCGTGAGGCTTAACCATACAACACCCAAGGGGTTTTTCTTCTCAAAGAGAAGAGACGGACTCTACAAACGCTTGAATGAGTGTGAGAACAACTAGTTAGATTTTCCCAGATTGCTATTTATTGCCTAAAGGCGATAAATAAACCGAATTTGCTTGGCGACCATAGCGTTATGGACCCACCTGATCCCATGCCGAACTCAGTAGTGAAACGTAATAGCGCCGATGGTAGTGTGGGGTCTCCCCATGTGAGAGTAGGACATCGCCAGGCTTCAAATTTTAGAATTTGCACTTGCAGATTCATAACAGCTTTGTGTGCTGGTATGGCTCAGTTGGTAGAGCGCACCCTTGGTAAGGGTGAGGTCCCCAGTTCGACTCTGGGTACTAGCACCATTTATTTTTTTAGCAACCATAGCACAGCGGTACCACCTGATCCCATGCCGAACTCAGAAGTGAAACGTTGTAGCGCCGATGGTAGTGTGGGGTCTCCCCATGTGAGAGTAGGACATTGCTAAATACCTCTTTAAAACCCAGCTTTTAGCTGGGTTTTTTCATTTCTAGCGTATCAACATTCCTCATTACTCCTCATTTCTTTATTTCAATTACAATATAGTATTGACTGAGACAGGTTTATTTTACTTGCACCATTATTGTTTTTTCTATAGTTTTAACTGGGTATCTAGACGGCTAAAACTATTTTGGGGTAAGGAGAAAACCAAAGTGCCAATTAAAATACCGGATCGGTTACCTGCTACAGATATTTTAAGAAGTGAGAATATCTTCGTAATGACAGAGGCACGTGCTGCCAGTCAGGGAATTCGACCGCTTAAAGTGTTATTACTCAATTTAATGCCAAAGAAAATTGAAACTGAAACGCAATTTCTACGTTTGCTTTCTAATAGCCCATTACAAGTGGACGTTGAGTTATTACGCATTGATAACCGACCAACAAAAAATACTCCTCAAGAACATTTAGATACCTTCTACCGTCAATTTGAAATGGTTAAAGATCGTAATTTTGATGGTTTGATTGTGACGGGAGCGCCACTTGGACTAGTGCAATTTGAAGATGTACTGTATTGGGAAGAAATTCAGTTAATCATGAACTGGGCTAAAGATCATGTGACTTCAACACTGTTTGTCTGCTGGGCTGCACAGGCGGGGTTAAAGTTGTTATATGATTTACCAAAGCGTACTCGTAAAGAAAAGCTTTCAGGGGTTTATCATCATCGTATTCATGATTGCCATCATCCTGTTTTACGAGGCTTTGATGATACCTTCTTTGCACCACACTCACGTTATGCTGACTTCTCTGCTGACTATCTTAGCAAACATACTGACTTGGATATTTTGGCGACATCTGACAAGGCCGGGGTCTATTTAGCGGCGACAAAAGATAAACGTAATGTGTTTGTCACCGGACATCCTGAATATGATGTCGAGACATTGCATAATGAGTTTATGCGTGATAGTGAACAAGGTATGGAGCCAACAATACCTGTTAATTATTATCCTGATGATGATATTAATCGGGATCCCGTTGCTAGTTGGCGTAGTCATGGTCATTTATTATTTAGTAATTGGCTTAATTACTGCGTTTATCAACAGACACCTTATGATTTAGCTCATTTCTCAGAAGCCAGTTTTACTAAAGATGATTAATAAAAAGGCCTGCTTGTAAGCAGGCCTTGTTGTTATTTATAGGTTGATTAGAAATTAATGTTTATTCTGATTTTCCCACAGTTTGGCTTTTTCAATTAATGAAGTAATGGTTGAACCTTGAATTAGAATTGAAAACACCACTACTGAATAAGTCATTACGAGGATTATCTCTCGTACATCAATGTTTTTTTCTGGGATAACCATCACACCTGCTGGTACTGCCATAGCCATCGCGAGTGCGAGGCCACCACGTAAACCACCCCAAGTAAGAATCTTGACTGACATTGGATTATATTGGCGATAGCGGCTAAAACCAAAGTAAGGTAATTTGATGCTCAAGTAACGGCTTAACAATACCAATGGAATTGCTATTGCCATTAGAATCCAATCTTCTTGGTGAAAACTAAATTCTAGCATTGTCATACCAATTAATAAGAACAGTAGGCCGTTAAGGAATTCATCTACAAGTTCCCAGAAGTGGTCTAGGTGCTCTTCACTTTCTTTTGAGAAGCCAATATAGCGGGTCCAGTTACCGATCATGATCCCTGAAACTACCATCGCTAATGGACCTGAAACATGAATAATTTCAGCAAAAGCATAACCTGCGGTTGGAATACCAATCGTTAATAGCAATTCCATTGAGTGATCATTAGTTGAACTAATGAGGTAATGGAAAATTAGGCCAAGAATGAAACCATACACGATACCGCCAATGGCTTCTTGTAAAAATAATTGGCTAACACTCATGACTGTCGGGGTTTGATCACCAAAGGCAATAGTAAATAAAGTCACAAAGATAACTAAACCAAAACCATCATTAAATAATGATTCACCTTCGATTTGAGTCGAGATTCGGCGAGGTGCATTCATTTTTTTAACGATAGCAAGTACAGCAATTGGATCGGTTGGTGAGATCAACGAGCCAAACAGTAAGCAGTAAATAAGATCGAGTTGGATCCCCAGTAACTGACAAATACCCCATAAGCTAAAGCCAATGAAAAAGGTTGAAAATAGGGTAGAGCCTAATGCTAAAGTCGTGATTTCCCATTTTTGCTCTTTGAGGTGTGGTAATTTAATACCTAATCCACCTGCAAAGAGCAAAAATCCTAAAATCCCTTTTAACAAAAAGTCTTCAAAATTGATTTTTCCCATTTGGGTTGAAGCAATATCTTCGAGATGGAACCAACCATTATGGCCTGCAAAAATAATCAGTAGCGATAGGATCAATGAACCAGCCGTAATAGCAATGGTGGTTTGCATCTTACCTATCTTACTGTTAATAAAAGCTATAAGCATTGCTGCTGCAGCTAGGAAGCAGAGGGTGTTGTAAACCGACATGCGAAACCTCTAGATTAAATTATTGATTAGATTTAATTATTTGTGATAGTAAAACCATCAGTTAGTAATGGCTACCGTTAATTAACTTATTTTGCCACGCTATCTGTTTAGACGTCTAGATTCCTATTTGAATTGTGATAGGATGTTATCAGGCTGTAATGGATTATAAGGATATAATGTAGTGTTAAAAAACAAGGATGTACTGCATAAGCGTCTCGAACAACAAATTTTGATCATTGATGGTGGCATGGGCACCATGATTCAAGGTTATAAACTGGATGAGCAAGATTATCGAGGCCAACGTTTTAGTGATTGGCATACAGATCTTAAAGGTAATAACGATCTATTAGTTTTAACTCAGCCGCAATTAATTAAAGATATTCACCTTGAGTATTTAGAGGCCGGTGCAGATATTTTAGAAACCAATACCTTTAATGCCACCACGATTGCGATGGCTGACTATGATATGGAGAGCCTTAGTGCCGAAATTAATTTTTCCGCGGCAAAACTGGCTCGTGAAGCGGCTGATGAATGGACGGCACAAACGCCAGAAAAACCGCGTTTTGTCGCTGGTGTGCTAGGTCCAACTAACCGTACTTGTTCAATCTCTCCTGATGTGAATGATCCTGGGTTTCGTAATGTCACTTTTGATCAATTAGTAACGGCTTATAGTGAATCGACTCATGCCTTAATTAAAGGTGGGGTCGATATTATTTTGATCGAAACCATTTTTGATACTTTGAATGCTAAAGCTTGTGCTTTTGCGGTAACAGGTGTTTTTGAAGAGCTTGGTTATGAATTACCAATCATGATTTCAGGCACTATCACTGATGCATCTGGACGTACTCTTTCAGGACAAACGACCGAAGCTTTTTATAATTCTTTACGTCATGTTAAGCCGATTTCTTTTGGCTTAAATTGTGCGCTTGGTCCTGATGAGTTACGTCAATACGTGGCTGAGTTATCGCGTATATCTGAATATGCCGTCTCTGCTCACCCCAATGCTGGTTTACCTAATGCATTTGGTGAGTATGATCTAGAAGCCGATGAAATGGCTGAACATATAAAGGAATGGGCACAACAAGGCTTTTTAAATTTAGTCGGCGGCTGCTGTGGTACAACGCCAGAACATATTCGACAGATGTATCAAGTGACTAAAAATATTAAGCCAAGGGTTTTGCCTGAGATTAATATTGCGTGTCGATTATCAGGCTTAGAGCCACTCACCATTGAAGCTGAAAGTTTATTTGTTAACGTGGGTGAACGTACTAATGTCACCGGTTCGGCTCGTTTTAAACGCTTAATTAAAGATGAACTTTATGACGAAGCATTAGAGGTTGCTCGTCAGCAAGTTGAAGCTGGTGCGCAAATTATTGATATCAACATGGATGAAGGCATGTTGGATGCGAAAGCGGCGATGGTGCGCTTCCTTAATTTGTGTGCGACTGAGCCTGAGATCGCTAAAGTGCCTATTATGGTTGATTCATCAAAGTGGGAGATCATTGAAGCTGGACTGAAATGTGTTCAGGGCAAATCAATAGTTAACTCTATTTCTCTCAAAGAAGGTAAAGAGAATTTTATAGCTCAAGCTAAGTTGCTGCGTCGTTATGGTGCCGCAGTGATTGTGATGGCATTTGATGAAGAAGGCCAAGCTGATACACGTGAGCGTAAAATTGAAATTTGTACCAATGCTTATCATATTCTAGTCGATGAAGTCGGTTTTCCGCCGGAAGATATTATTTTTGACCCTAATATTTTTGCGGTCGCAACAGGTATTGAAGAACACAATAACTATGCGGTCGATTTTATTGAGGCTGTTGCTGATATCAAACGTACGTTACCTCATGCGATGGTTTCTGGCGGTGTTTCTAACGTTTCGTTTTCATTTCGTGGCAATAATCCAGTTCGTGAAGCTATCCATGCGGTATTTTTATATTACTGTTTTAAAAATGGTATGGATATGGGGATCGTTAATGCCGGTCAATTAGCGATTTATGATGATCTGTCTGATGAATTGCGCGATGCCGTTGAAGATGTAGTGCTTAATCGGCGTGATGATAGTACAGATAGATTGCTTGATATTGCTGCTAACTATCGTGATAGCGGCGCAGTTGAAGAAGATCGGACTCAGCAAGAATGGCGTAGCTGGTCGGTTGAAAAACGTTTAGAACATGCGCTGGTTAAAGGTATTACTGAGTTTATTGTTGAAGACACTGAACTTGCTCGAGCTAATGCGACCAAGCCATTAGAAGTGATTGAAGGCCCATTAATGGCGGGTATGAATGTTGTCGGAGATTTGTTTGGTGAAGGCAAGATGTTTTTACCTCAAGTGGTTAAATCTGCGCGGGTTATGAAACAAGCTGTTGCCTATTTAGAACCGTATATCAATGCTGAAAAACAAGCAGGATATACCAATGGTAAAATTTTATTAGCCACAGTAAAAGGCGATGTTCACGATATTGGAAAGAATATTGTTGGGGTCGTATTGCAGTGTAATAACTATGAGATCATTGATTTAGGTGTAATGGTTTCGTGCGATAAAATTTTGCAGGTCGCGCAAGAACAAAACGTTGATATTATCGGTTTAAGTGGTTTGATCACGCCATCGCTGGATGAAATGGTGCATGTAGCTAAAGAAATGCAGCGACGTGGGTTTGAGATCCCGTTATTAATTGGTGGGGCTACCACCTCAAAAGCGCATACTGCGGTTAAAATTGAACAAAACTATCAACAGCCAGTGGTGTATGTATCGAATGCCTCACGTGCTGTTGGTGTATGTTCGGCATTATTATCAGAACAACAAAAGCCGGCATTTGTTGAGCGCTTAGCAGCTGAATATGATGTGGTGCGTGAACAACATGCGCGTAAAAAACCACGAACTCCGCCGATTACCTTAGATCAAGCACGTGCGAATGCGGTTGCGCTTGATTGGGTTAATTATACACCGCCAGCACCAAAACAAGCGGGTGTACACACCTTTACCGATTTCCCGGTGGCTAAATTGCGTCAGTATATCGATTGGACGCCCTTTTTTATGACATGGTCATTAAGTGGTAAATATCCAACCATTTTACGTCATGAAGTTGTTGGGGTTGAGGCAACCAAGTTATTTGATGATGCTAATAAGATTCTTGATGAGATTGAGCGTACAGGGATGATCAAAGCTAATGGTGTGTGTGGCTTATTTCCAGCGAATAATATTGGTGATGATATTGAAGTTTACACTGATGAAACTCGCACCGAGGTGTTAACGGTATTGCATGGCTTACGTCAACAGACCAAAAAGCCCAAAGGACCTAATTATTGTTTATCCGATTACATTGCCCCTAAAGAAAGTGGTAAAGCCGATTGGATTGGCGCGTTTGCTGTGACTGGCGGGATTGGTGAATATGATATTGCTGATCAGTTTAAGGCCCAAGGTGATGACTATAACGCGATCATGATTCAAGCGGTGGCAGATCGATTAGCAGAAGCCTTTGCTGAATGTATGCACCAAATAGTACGCAAACAGATTTGGGGTTATGCTGCAGATGAAGATCTTAATAATGATGATTTGATCCGCGAGAGGTATCAGGGGATTCGCCCAGCACCAGGCTATGCTGCTTGTCCAGAACATACGGAAAAAGGCGCTATTTGGCAGTTATTGAATGCTGAAGCCAATACGGGAATGGTGTTAACTGAAAGTTATGCGATGTGGCCTGGTGCTGCGGTATCGGGGTGGTATTTCTCGCACCCTGATGCGCGCTATTTTGCTGTTGCGCAGATCCAACATGATCAGTTGGCAAGTTATGCTGATCGTAAAGGTTGGGATCTGATTGAAGCCGAAAAGTGGTTAGGGCCGAACCTGTAACATAATCACTAGGCTAAAATAAGAAAAGGCGCAGAGATTGCGCCTTTTTTGCGTCTTTTATTGTTGGTGCTAATGGTGATTATTCTAATAATTGCTGATGAAGCGTGTTCACCACAGATTTTGCATCGGTTTCATTAACTAAGAAACACAGATTATGCGGGCTAGCGCCATAACAAATGAGACGTAAATTATAAGCATCAAGGGCGCCAAAAATGTGTTTAGCTGAGCCTTTGCTGTCACTCATACGATTGCCAATTAACGCTACTAACGATAACCCTTGTTCAATCTCTACTCGGCATAATTGGTTGAGTTGTTCAACGGCAGCTAACGGTAATGTCGGTGCTCCGCCGCCAGTGTCGGTTTGATCGAGCGTTAATGAAACGCTAACTTCAGAAGTGGTAATTAAATCGACTGAGATTTTATGCTCAGCCAAAATACGAAATACTTCAGCGAGAAAGCCGTAAGCATGAAACATATTAAGACTGGTTAACGTCACCATGGTTTGATTACCACGCAATGCCAAGGCTCTAAATAATGGTGCTTGCTCAACAGTTTTTCGAATCCAAGTTCCCCCTTGCTGAGGGGCTTTTGATGAGCCGACAAAAACAGGAATTTGCTGTCTTATTGCAGGTACCAATGTTGATGGGTGGAGAATTTTAGCGCCAAAGTTGGCCATTTCAGAGGCTTCACTAAAACTGATTTCTTTAATCGGTTTGGCTGCAGCAGTAATGCGTGGATCGGTGGTGTACATTCCCGGTACATCGGTCCAGATTTCTAGAGTTGTTGCATCAATTGCTTCTGCGATTAAGGCGGCACTGTAATCGCTGCCTCCTCGACCAAGGGTGGTGGTATTACCTTGGTCATCACTACCTATAAAACCTTGTGAAATAACAACTTGATTTGCTAACAGTGGTAACAAATGCTGTTGCGCTAATTGGCGAATACATTCAGGCTGTGGAATCGCTTTGCCAAATTGAGCATCGGTACGCATCACATTTCGAATATCAAATCGAACCGCAGTAGCACCCAGTTCGATTAAAATTTGATTAAACAAGTGGGTTGATAATAGCTCGCCATGGCTAACTAATTGATCGGTAAGTTGTGACGATGGTTTAATCGCCGCTTGCGCAGCTGCAGAAGCAATATCATCTAATAACGTATCAATAGCACTGCTAACAGTGTGTGGCTGTTGTAATTGATTAATTATTTGCTGATGAATCGCTGCCAGTTGCTGTAAAAGCTGTTGGCGTAAGACGCTATCACTGATGCCTGTGGCTAATTCAACCAGTAAATTAGTCACGCCAGAGCAAGCACTAATTAACACAATTTTAGTGTTTGGATTGGCGATAACGATATTGGCGCTGCGGCACATTGCAGCGTAATCGGCGACACTGGTGCCACCAAATTTAGCCACAATGAGTGGATCTGTAATTGGTGCTGGAGTAATGCTCATTACGGTGTTCTCCCTTGATCGTAAATGCGGCAAGATAGGTTCTTTACTTCGGAAGAATTCCCGACGTCCATTGTCGAGGAGGTAATAGGCAGTAACGCGAGGTGCGGCTACCCAGAAGCTCCCCATCATAGTCAACCTGACTTAGATGACAGCCTGAAAGATTCAACTTTCATAGCCGATACACTGTGCCCCAAACACCTTGTATCTCGGCGTTACTCCCCCTCTTAATATTGTGTCAGGGTTGGGCCCTACAATATTAATACCTGGGTAACGCACCTCTTCTGTAGTGAATAAACACTGTTGTTATTGAATAGGAAATGCGTCGTAGTTGTCAATTGTTAAATGATAATTTCTCGATGGTTAACAAAAAGTATGCGTGGCTAGCAGGATTTTGGTTGGTTACTTGCAGCTTTAGCGTTGCTCTAATACTCTCTAATAACCACTATCGAGCCATCACCTTATTGATAATAATCATGATTTAATGGAGTTGAATCTATGTCTATCACCAGCTTTATGCCCCCGCAACGAATTCTTATGGGCCCGGGACCTTCCGATATTTATCCGCAAGTTTTACAAGCATTGAGCCGGCCGACAATTGGCCATCTTGATCCGTTATTTATTAAAATGATGGATGAGCTTAAGCAGTTATTACAATATGCCTTTCAAACCAACAATAGCTTTACCATTGCCGTCTCTGCCCCCGGGAGTGCAGGTATGGAAGCATGTTTTGTTAATTTAGTTGAAGCCGGTGATAAGGTATTAGTTTGTCGCAATGGCGTGTTTGGCGATCGTATGCGGGAGAATGTTGAACGCTGCGGCGGTGTCGCGATCATGGTTGATAATGCTTGGGGTGAACCAGTATCACCAGCCTTAGTTGAGCAAGCATTACAGGCTGATCCTGAGATTAAAGTCGTTGCTTTTGTGCATGCCGAAACCTCAACCGGTGCGTTGAGTGATGCCAAAACAATCGCAGAAATTGCTCGTAAACATCAGTGCTTAACCATTGTTGATGCGGTGACATCATTAGGTGGTGTACCTTTGCTGGTGGATGAGTGGCAACTTGATGCGGTTTATTCAGGCAGTCAAAAATGTTTATCATGTGTGCCGGGGTTATCGCCATTAACCTTTTCTGAAAAAGCGATCGCTAAAATACAACAGCGTAAAACAGCCGTTCAAAGTTGGTTTTTGGATCAAAGTTTAGTCTTGGGTTATTGGAGTGGTGAAGGTAAGCGTAGTTATCACCATACCGCGCCGATAAATAGTTTATATGCATTACATGAAGCGCTAGTGCTGTTACACAATGAAGGTTTAGAGCAAGCGTGGCAACGTCATCAACGAGCCCATATTGAGCTAAAGACGGGATTGGAAGCATTAGGTATTCAATTTGTAGTTGAAGAGGCATATCGATTACCACAGCTTAATGCAGTTTATATTCCTGAAGGGGTTGATGATGCAGCGGTCAGATCAACCTTATTGGAGCGTTATAATCTTGAAATTGGTGCAGGGCTAGGTACCTTAGCTGGTAAGGCATGGCGGATTGGATTGATGGGATATACTGCTCGCAGTGAGAATGTTGCTCTATGCCTTAAAGCACTTGAAAGCACCTTGAAATAACGTTGATGATGAGCCATCAATGGCAATCTTGGCTGCCATTGATGGTTTGCTGTGATTATTTCGCTGATGAGACCGTGGCTATTGCTGCGCTAGGTAGCGTGATCCCCGGAAATAATTGTTGTGCCTCAGTCGCCACTTGCTCGGCTTGCGCTGTTTGACCTTGATTGTAATATGCCAGAACAAGGTTTTGATATAACGCCGGCCGTGGCCATGTTTGGGCTTTTTGGTTTGCCCACCGCACATAATCTGCAACCAGCTGGGGTTTATCTGTCGCGATCCCTAGTTGTAATTGAGTGAGGTGTAAATCCCATTCAAACCGATGCTGCCATGCCCATGGATTATTCACTTTGACCAAATAGTTGATATCAACCGGACGGGTAGTTTCAAATTTTGTCAGTAGCCAACCCGAATATAAGGTGGTGATCATAAAGCTAGTTATCATGATTGGTAATGCGATTGCGCTCACTTTCAGTGCTAGTATGTATTGGGTTTGATAGCGATGGTATTTGGTAGTGAGGTTATCAACCCAAAAGATTAGAATAATAAAAATGATCCAATGGGCGAGTGAATGATAAAACGGATATTCTAATTGCGTGTGTAATACGATGGGGAAAAATAATCCAACTAACGCTAATTGGGTACCATTAGGCGCTTTTTTAATGCTAATAAGCACAGCAAGAGCTGCCACAATGAGCCCTAGTAACGGTACGATACCGCCTTCTGCTGCCCAATAAAGTAATTCATTATGAGGGTGATCTAAACTCGCAACACCTGCTGAATGATGGTGTGGATCCTGCTGATGCCATAATGCGGTTTGAGTAATATATGTAGCCTCAAACTTACCATAGCCATAACCTGTTAACGGTTTAGTGGTAAACATTTCATAAGCTTGTGGCATCATGATCGAACGCTGGCTTTCTAATGTGACTCGTGCTTGTTGCGAAAAAGAGCTGTCTGTTGTGCTACTTATTTGCCATGCCAATGCGAGCGATAATAGCAGCACTAAGCCCCACATTCGTTGTTGGTATCTCGCGGCAAAACGATGCAAATAAGGCAACATCAATAATGACCCAATAATCGCACCTAACCAGCCAGTACGTGAATTAAGTACCACTAACAGTGGAATCGTCAATATAGGTACCGCTAATAAAATTAGATGTTGCCAAGCCCATTTACCACGATAACGTGGTAAACGTGCCAATAAATAGGCGGCGATAACCAATCCTGTGGCCAAGAAACTTGCCATCACATTGGGTTGTTGAAAAATACCATAAGGTCGATTAGCAATGATGTCATAACCAAAGCTATTATTGGCACCAAGCCATAAAAATTGGTACCAGCCAAATACCGCTTCAATTAATACTGCGATGGTAATAAACCACAGTAAGCGTTGACGTTGGCTATGGGTAAAAACAAATTGCTGAAGGCTGATAAAAAATAAAAATCCACTCCAGAGTGCGAGTAAACGGTTTAATACAGCAAAGCCATCGGCATTCGTGTAAAACACCGGTAATGACAGTAATACACAGCAACTAAATAAAATCAGCGTCATACGAGAATAGCGCCAGACTTTTTGGCGGCAGATCTCTAATAAACCACAGCTAATGGCAAAGCTAAATGGAATCCATACTGCAGCATTAAACGACAACTCAAGCCCAGAACCACCAGGATTATGCTGAAAGTAATGCATCGCAATAATAAACAATAAGCCAATACTGGCTAAGAAAAAACGTACTAAAGGTAATGGCTTAGAAATCCGTTTCTGTTCTAATTTCGTACCTTGAAGCTGTAACACTGTCATGGCGAGTCCTGAGTGAAAAAGCAAACAGGCTGACCTAAGTCAACCTGCTTATAGGGCCTAATTACGTTTTACAATTAGCGACTAAGTAATGGCTTAAGAAACCTTGCTGTATGAGAACCAGTCACTAGTGCCACTTGTTCTGGAGTACCTGTTGCGATAATTTCACCGCCACCATTACCACCTTCGGGTCCAAGATCGATGACCCAATCCGCTGTTTTGACCACATCTAGATTATGTTCGATAACCACAATGGTATTGCCGCGATCACGTAGCTGATGTAATACGGTAAGTAATTGTTGAATATCGTGAAAATGCAAGCCAGTGGTGGGCTCATCTAAAATATATAATGTTTTTCCGGTATCGCGCTTAGATAACTCTTTAGCCAGTTTAACCCGTTGTGCTTCACCACCGGATAAGGTTGTCGCTGCTTGGCCAAGACGAATATACGATAAGCCGACATCAATTAATGTCTTTAATTTTCGTGCAATTGCTGGAACGGGTTCAAAAAATTGATGAGCATCTTCAACCGTCAGTTGTAATACTTCATCAATACTCTTGCCTTTGTAACGCACTTCCAGTGTTTCACGGTTATAGCGTTTGCCTTTACAAGCATCACAAGGTACATAGACATCAGGTAAAAAGTGCATTTCTACTTTGATAACGCCATCACCTTGGCAGGCTTCACAGCGACCGCCACGGACATTGAAGCTAAATCGACCTGCTTTATAACCGCGCGAACGAGACTCTTGAGTACCTGCAAATAATTCACGAATAGGAGTGAAAATACCAGTATAGGTAGCAGGGTTAGAGCGTGGTGTGCGTCCAATTGGGCTTTGATCAATATCGATCACTTTGTCAAAATGTTCTAAATTCTGAATGTCTTGATAAGGTGCAGGCGTGCCAGTAGTTGCACCATTGAGTCGCTGGTGGGCAATCTTAAAGAAGGTGTCATTGATCAAGGTCGACTTACCTGATCCAGAAACTCCGGTGACGCAAGTCAGTAATCCGACGGGGATCTCGAGGTTAACATCTTTAAGGTTATTACCACTAGCACCAATAAGCTTGACGGTTTTTGTAGCGTCAAATGGCACTCGTTGCTCAGGAATGGCAATTGATTTTTTACCGCTAAGATACTGGCCTGTTAGTGATTTTTTTGATTTTAAAATATCTTTAACAGTACCTTCGGCAATAATTTCGCCACCATGAACACCTGCACCAGGACCGATATCAATCACATAATCAGCAGCGCGAATAGCATCTTCATCATGTTCTACCACGATCACTGTATTACCAAGATCACGTAAGTGGATCAGGGTTTTAAGTAGACGTTCATTATCTCGCTGATGAAGACCAATTGATGGCTCATCAAGCACATACATCACCCCCATTAAACCGGCACCAATTTGGCTTGCTAAACGGATCCGCTGTGCTTCACCACCAGAAAGGGTATCAGCGCTGCGTGATAGGCTGAGATAATTAAGCCCAACATTGATCAAGAAACTTAAACGTTCATTAATTTCTTTTAAAATTTTGGCGGCAATTTGCGCTCGTTGACCGGTTAATGCCAATTGATCAAAGAAAGTGAAGGCGTCGTTAATACTCATTTCACAGATGTGGGGCAGGTTAGTTTCACCAATAAATACATGCCGTGCTTCTTGGCGTAAGCGTGAACCATGGCAGCTAGCACAAGGTTTGGTCGAGACAAATTTAGCCAGTTCTTCACGGACAGAATTAGATTCTGTTTCGTGATAACGGCGCTCCATATTATTTAAAATACCTTCAAAAGGGTGACGACGAACGGTAATGTCACCGCGATCATTAATGTACTTAAATTCAATATCCGTAGTGCCTGAGCCTGAAAGGATTAAGGTTTTTATTTTTTTCGGCAGGGTATCGAATGGGGCTTCAACATCAAATTTAAAATGTTCAGCTAATGATTTTAGCATTTGGAAATAGTAAAAATTACGCTTATCCCAGCCGCGAATAGCGCCACCGGCTAAACTCAATTCTCCATTTTGTACCACTCGCTCAGGATCAAAATACTGTTGAACGCCTAGACCGTCACAGGTGCCACATGCGCCTGCTGGGTTATTGAACGAGAACAATCGAGGTTCAAGCTCTTGCATGCTATAGCCACAATGTGGGCAAGCAAAGTTAGCTGAAAAAACTTGTTCAGTTGCGTCACCGGCAGTCATTGGTGCAATGATAACCGTACCACCAGAAAGCTCAAGTGCGGTTTCAAATGATTCAGCTAAGCGTAACTGTAGATCATCACGGACTTTAAACCGATCGACCACCACTTCAATGGTGTGTTTTTTATGAAGTTCTAATGTTGGTGGATCAGAAAGATCACACACTTCACCATCGATACGCGCACGAATATAACCTTGAGCAGCAAGGTTAGCGAGGGTTTTTACATGCTCGCCTTTACGATCTTTGACGATCGGTGCTAGCAGCATAAGCTTACTACCTTCATCCATAGCCAACACTTGATCAACCATTTGACTGACGGTTTGGGCAGCAAGAGGAGCATCATGAATTGGACAGCGAGGTTCACCTACACGTGCATAGAGCAAGCGTAAATAGTCATAAATTTCAGTAATGGTGCCAACGGTTGAGCGCGGGTTATGCGACGTTGATTTTTGCTCAATAGAAATTGCAGGTGATAAGCCTTCAATGTGATCAACATCGGGCTTTTCCATTAATGATAGAAATTGGCGAGCATAAGCCGATAGTGATTCGACATAGCGGCGTTGACCTTCAGCATATAAAGTATCAAATGCTAACGATGATTTTCCCGAACCAGATAAGCCCGTGATAACAACGAGCTTGTCGCGAGGAATGGAAATATTGATGTTTTTAAGATTATGAGTGCGCGCACCCTGTACTTCGATGTAATCCATACCAATCACTATTCTTTTGCTAGATTGTAAGTGACTAGTATTTCATAGCCGCTTTTAATGAGCAAAAGATACTGAATAAAAACACAGTAGCACGAATAAAAAAAATCCCGCTCTAAAAAGCGGGATTGTTTATATATTGATTTACTTACTTCTTGCTAGTTTGGCGGTTAGCTAGCTTTGAAGATTGCTCTTTCTTATAAACGTTTTCGTAGCAGTAATTTGTCGCTTCAATGTAACCATCAACGCTACCACAGTCAAAACGCTTACCTTTAAATTTAAATGCAAGTACACAACCAGATTGTGCTTGTTTTAGTAGGGCGTCAGTAATTTGGATTTCGCCGCCTTTACCTGGTTCTGTTTCTTCAATGATATCAAAAATATCAGGTGTTAGAATGTAACGACCGATAATTGCAAGGTTGCTTGGCGCTGTACCTGGTTCTGGTTTTTCTACCATGTTATCAACACGGAATAGATCATCACGAATCATTTGGCCTGCAATTACACCGTATTTATGGGTATCTTCTTCTGGCACTTCTTCAACAGCAACGATAGAACAACGGAATTGCTTGTAAAGTGCAGCCATTTGAGCCAATACGCCTTGCTCTTCGTTTACACAAAGGTCATCGGCAAGTACTACAGCGAAAGGTTCGTTACCTACTAGCTCACGACCCATAAGGATTGCATGACCTAAACCTTTCATTTCACCTTGACGAATGTAAGTGAAGTGAGCTGAATCAATTACGCGACGGATATCAAATAATAGTTCTTCTTTATTGGTACCGCTGATTTGGTGCTCTAACTCGTAATTTTTATCGAAGTGATCCATTAGGGTGTTTTTACCACGACCAGTAACGATACACATACCGTTCATGCCTGCTTCAATCGCTTCCTCAACACCATACTCAATCAAAGGCTTGTTTACGATTGGCATCATCTCTTTTGGCATTGACTTCGTTGCTGGAAGAAATCGTGTACCGTAGCCCGCTGCTGGAAATAAACATTTCTTGATCATAGTGTTTCCTAGATTTTATGTAATTAATTATGAGCGTAGATTGAAATCTTACCGCAAATTTCGTTAGTGAGAATTAACAAAACAATAGTTATTATTGTTTTGTTAATTCTTAAACACATTGTAATGTTAGAGATTTTAAACAATAAATCAACTTAATATCATCGTTGTTCTCGCAAAATATAACAATAAATCAAATATGTATAATCTTTAATTATTAACCCTAATGACAATTCTTATATTCATGCTTAAAGTATGGTTTATATTATAACAGCCATACTGTTTACTTTATATTAGGTGTTATTTATTTTTAATATAGTTACTATTATCTTCAATTTTTTTCATCAATAAATCTTCGATTAAATTAAACGTTCAACATTGATAATATAGTTATACTCTACGTAGTATATATATTAAAAGCATTGAAGTGTCATAAAAATGACAGTTTTGATGTTGGTGCTATTGTAATAGCGGTCTAATATAAATTGAGGTTATATCGTTATGGTTATTTAGTTGGATTTTGTATGGATAATTGCGTGCTATAACCTACTTTGGCGCTATGCCTTGACCTTGCTGCCATGATAAACTGCGTGATTGAGTATAAACTTTGACTAAGCGGCTATTAACACCCAATACCGTCGCTATCAGCTTTGGAGTGAACTATGGCCAGTCGTGGCGTAAATAAAGTTATTTTAATCGGTAACTTAGGAAATGATCCTGAAATTCGTTACATGCCTAGCGGTGGTGCAGTAGCTAACATTACTATTGCAACCTCTGAGTCTTGGCGTGATAAATCTACCGGTGAGCAACGTGAAAAAACAGAGTGGCACCGTGTAGCATTGTTTGGCAAATTAGCAGAAGTTGCTGGTGAATATTTACGTAAAGGTTCACAAGTGTACATCGAAGGCCAATTACAAACACGTAAATGGCAAAACCAACAAGGCCAAGATCAATACACGACTGAAGTCGTTGTTCAAGGCTTTAATGGTGTTATGCAGATGTTAGGTGGTCGTAATGGTGGCGCACCTATGGGTGGTCAACAACAACAGCAGAACCAAGGTAATTGGGGTCAGCCTCAACAACCTGCTGCTGCGCCACAGCAAAATTATGCACCACAACAACAGCAGCAACATCAGCCAGCACCGCAGCAGTCTGCTCCACAGCAACCGCAGCAGCAATATAATGAGCCACCAATGGATTTTGACGACGATATTCCATTCTAGGACTTATAATATTCCATTCTAGGACTTATATAAGTTAAAAGTATAAAAATAATTACTTTTAAATATAGAGATTAATACTAACCCAGCACTAGTGCTGGGTTTTTTGTGTCAAAAATAGGAGACCTAAGCTAAACTATTAATATTATCAGCATGGTTTATCTTGTTATATTTATGAAACGTTTAGATATCGTTATTACTTTTTTATTATCGTTATTACTTACTATTGGTGTTGGCTATAATGGTAATCAAATACTTGTAGTAACTAGTTGTTTATTTTTAGCATTAATTTTATTGTCATCTAAACGTTGGCTTAAATGGGGGCTTATATTTCCAATTGGTTTGATTGCGACATTATACTTTCAATCGGGCTATATTTATGGTCATCCTAATATAGGCATTATTGCATCATTACTTGAAACCAATAAACGTGAAAGTATTGAGTTTTTATTAGCAATACCTGCAACAGTATGGCTACTTAATGCTATTTTACTTGTTGCATTTAGTTACTATTTAGTACGGATTAAGTTTGTTTTTCAGTGGCATAAATCTGCTATTTTATTAGGTATTGGTTGTTTTTATTTTTCATCTTTAAGTGTATTTATTAATCATATTTATATTAGTAGTGTGCATTATATTGCTCAAATGAAGGCAATTCAAAAAAGTATTCACCAGCGTGCTGATTGGACGATATTAAGCGCGAAACCAAAGTATAAAAATTATGTATTAATTGTTGGTGAGAGTATGCGTAAAGATTATATGTCTGCTTACGGTTACCCAATTAATACCACGCCATTTTTAGCCCAAACTCCCGCAATCTTGGTCAATGGTTATTTGTCGGCAGCCTCTCATACTGCAGTGTCATTACCACGAACACTTGCGATCAGTCATGGACTAGATTTACATCCAGTTAATAATATTATTACTCTGGCTAATGCTGCCAAGATGAAAACAATATGGTTATCAAATCAAGGTTTTATTGGAAAATATGATACCGCTGTATCAGCAATTGCAGTGCATGCAACCGAAAAACAATTTTTGAAAAAAGGTAATTTTCTCACTAATAATACTAGCGATTATGCCTTATTACCGTTATTTAAGCAGGCACTAGCACAGCCTTATAAGGGCTCAAAATTAATTGTGGTGCATATTATGGGATCGCATGAGAATTTTTGCGATCGAATTAAAAAAGATATTTATGGATTTAAAGATAAAGATTTATCTTGTTATTTATCTACTTATAATCAAACAGATAGCATTATTAAAACCATAGTTAATGATTTAAAAGCCACTCAAGAAAGTTATTCATTATTTTATTTTTCTGATCATGGTTTGAATAATGTCAGCACAGTCAAAGGGCAGACTCAATTAGTACATGGCGATTTATATAAGCAAAATTATGAAGTGCCATTGATTGAAATAGCCAGTGATATTAAGCAGCATATTAAAGTGAACAAAAAAATTAGTGCGTTTGATTTTATGTCTATTTTCTCGCATTGGATTGGTGTTAAAACGGCACAATTACCAGCATTTAGTATTTATCAAGCACCTCAAGAGAAGAGTATTCAAGTATTAAGCGGTAATCAAATGGTGCCCTTTAGTCGTTTGAAAAATGATCCTGATGAAATTATTAAGCGCCATTAACTGTCATGATCTGAGATTAATCTTGAGCGCAAAATGCTGGCAGGGTTTGTGATGATTTTTGTTTAATAAAATCAATAAATAACTTCGTTTTCACATGGTGATAATTTAATTTTGGATAATAAGCATAAATGGCATCTGTAGGTTGCTTTAAGGTTGGCAATACCGGTACTAGCAAGCCATTATCCAATTCACGCTTGATAGTTTGGCTGCTGGTTAAAATGAGCCCCATGCCGGCAACAGCGCCAGCAACTAGCACTTCTGGATTAGTGGTAATAAAATTGCCTTGTAATCGTAAGCGTTGATTATTTTCAAAGATATGATCTTGTTGGTGATTTTGTTCACCAAATAACAGGTAATTATGTTGGCATAATTGTTCTGGAGTGGTGATTGGTAAGTTATTCTCAAGGTAAGCTGGTGCGGCGTAGAACCCATTTTGGTAGCTCAGTAGCTTAGTCGCAATATAACTACAAGAATTAAATTCGGTGATCTCTCGGCTGATAAATACATCAAGGTTAAGATCAGGAAGCTGGCCTGCCGTGACAGTATGAAGCTCAATTTTTATTTTTGGGTAACATTGACTGAATTCAGTTAAGTAATTGACTAATAAACGGCTACCGGTAGCAAGAGGTGCTCCAAGACGTAATATGCCGCCAACTTCACCATAGGTTGCCGTTGTTTCTGCGAGCATTTGTTGCCAATCATTAACTAGTAAGGCGCTGCGTTGGTAAAATAGTTGACCAGCATCAGTTACGGTTAAGTGGCGAGTGGTACGTTTCAAAAGTTGGACCCCAAGCTGTTTTTCTAACCAAGATAAACGTTTTGATAATGCCGAACTTGATGTATTGAGCTTATTTGCAGCTTGCGCTAATGAGCCATGCTCTACTACTGTAATAAAACTATTGGCACAGGTGATCCAATCCATAAACGTATTATTCCCTTGTTACAATATTATTAATCGATTAACAGGTCTAATGTAGCGTATGCTTAGCGACGAGAAAATGATTAAGATCGTTTTGATCTCTTACATATTGATATTAATGGCATATGTGAAATAAGGATGCTATGAGAAAAGCCTCAAGGATGAAGTTAACAAATCGCTTAGTTGCCTTTGTTACCATGATCGTGATTTGCGCGATTTTAGTTATTTTTATCGGTGGTGCATTGAGTTTTCGTAAGCTCGGTCAAAACGCATTAGTGCACTATCTTGACGGTGTGGTGAGTGTCATCGATCAAGAGATCTTTGAGCCACAAGGACCGCAGGCGTTGTCTCGTTGGCTGCCAACATTGCTTAAAGCTAGTAATGTGGTGACATTAACGGTTACTGATAATAATAATCAGATTTTTGATTTTAAAAGTGATCAAGTCGTTCCTGATCCTAATGTCCTTTATCGCCACCAATATAAACTGCCTTCACATGCTAATTATCAAGTCATAATTACAGCTATTCCGCTTTATAGTGAATTTACGTATTCACTTGGAGCTATGTCTTCGATTTCTTTAGCGATGTTAATTGTTATTCTAGGCTTGATGCGAGGAGTACATTGGCTTCGAACTCAACTCTATGGATCGGAATTATTAGAAGAGCGTGGGCGAATGATTTTGGCCGGTAGGGTTGAACAATACGCACAAGGCAATGATTATGAATGGCCAGCAACAGCAAGTTTGGCGCTTGATCAATTAATTGGTGAACTGAAAGATGCTCGCCAAGAGCGGAGTCGATTTGATACTTTTATTCGCACCCATACATTTTTAGATCAATTAACCGGTACTGCTAATCGAGTGTTGTTTGATAGTCGCTTGCAATCGATGGTACAAGATCAAGATAATCATGGGGCAGTGATCTTATTACGCTTAAGTGACTGGGATGAACTGTGTGCTCAACAAGGAAGAACCGTTGCCGAAGAGTTATTACAAGACATCAGTGTGATCCTATCTAATTTTATTCAGCGTTTTCCTGATACGGTATTAGCCCGTTATTTTGATGCTGAATTTGCGATTCTTATTCCCCAACAACCAGCCAAAGAAATTAAACTCTTTACCAATCAATTATTGAATGCGGTTGAGCGGTTATCACCTCCAGCACCGATGGAAAAAGATAACTGGTGCCATATTGGCGTCACCTATTTTCATAGTGGTGATCGCCGTGGTCGAATCATGGATGAGGTTGATACTGCTTTACGTAGTTCGCAATTACAAGGCGCAAATAACTGGAATAGCTTCACTAAAGATCACCAATGGGATAAGTCGCGTGGCAATGTTCGCTGGCGTACTTTGATTGATAAAACGCTGCTTCAAGGTGGGCCATTATTATATCAGCAGCCAATCATTATGGCGGCCAATGACCACGTGATGAGCTATGCCTTACTTGCGCGCATAAAAGATGATAATGGCGATATTATTAAAGCGTCGAATTTTATGACAGCGGTAGAACAAGTCGGTTATTCAGTGCGTTTTGATCGTGCAGTGATCAGTCAAACCTTACAGTTACTTAAGCAACAATCCGGCACTAATAGTTACGCAGTTAATGTGACTACCGTTAGTTTACGTGACAAAAAATTTGTTAAATGGCTACGGGATGAGTTATTGCAATTACCGCGTCCAGTATTGAATCGATTATTGCTTGAAGTATCAGAAAATATGTTGGTAAAACATCTAGATGCGATACGACCAGTGTTAAGAATGTTAACTGGCCTTGGCTGTAAGCTGGTGGTTTCAAAAGCGGGTCGTACGATTGTTAGTACTTATTATATTAAAGATATTAAGGTCGATTATATTAAATTACATCGAGGCTTAGTACGTGATATTCATCAACGCCAAGAAAATCAATTATTTGTTAGAAGTATGCTTGGTGCATGTGCCAACAGTGATGCTCAAGTTATTGCGGTTGGGGTTGAATCTAATAAGGAATGGCGAGTGTTACAACAACTAGGTGTCGTCGCTGCACAAGGCCGATTATTTGCTGCTGAACAACCAATATTGCGTGAGCCTAATGCCTAAAAGTGATGATGTTGACCATGTTAATATGATAAGTATCATTTAAAGTGATATAGATCCGACATTTGATACATTAATGTTGTGAAGTAAATACTCTTTACCTAAAGTGCAGAGCTGTTATTCGGCTCTAACTTTTGGGTTGTTTTTATCATGATTCAACGCTTATTTTCTTCGTTTCTTGCCCATAAAAATCCCTCTTTAAATGGCGCAATTACTCTATATTCCGATGCGGTTGTTGTAGTTGTTGGTAGCGAAGCTGATGTTATTGTTGATTCAGTGCCAATTACCTCGACCACTGAATGGTCAACTGTGATTGAAATGTTGATTGCCAAGCATCAATTAGCTGGTAGTCAAGTTGCGGTTATTTTAGGCCAAGGTTTATACCAGAGCTTATTGATAGATAAACCTGAATTGGGCGCTGATGAACTGGCACTTGCGTTACCTTATCTGGTGAAAGATTTGGTTAATGAAGCGCCTGAAGATATCGTTGCGGATGGCTTTAGTTGTTTGCAAAATGATCGATTACAAGTGTTTGTTAGTACTCGCCAACAAGTCGCTAAGATTATTGCAGCTTGTAAATCTGCAGGGTGTGATGTCGGCTGTGTGACGGTTGAAAGTGTGGTTTGGAGTGAGTTTACCGCAGACAATCGCAGTCAACTAATCGTGCATCGTTACGGTAATGGTAACCTTCAACTAACTGCGTTTAGCCAACATAAATTATTTTTTCAACGCCAATTACGAGGCTTTGATGTATCGCTGGTGGCGATGCCAAATACCGATGCTCAATCCTTACAGCTTGATAGTTTGGCGTTAGAGCTACAGCGTTCGTTGGACTTTGTTAGTGCACAGTTGCGTGATGATTCTATTAGTCAGCTATTAATCAGTTGTGATAATGATGATAACCACCAATTAGCGCAGGCATTAAATGATCGTTTAAATGTCACTGTTAAAGCCCTCGTTTCACCTCAACCATCTTTAACCTCAACCGCGGCACGTGTTACGTGGGCAGGCTTTAAGCAAGGCTTTGACTCTGCAATTAATCTTTATTCTCAACACCTGCAACCTAAGCGTCAATGGTTAACACTTAATAATATGTTGCTAAGTTGGCTAGCTTTGACGGTACTCATCGCGACAGTCAGTGGTTGTTATAGCTTTAAATCGCGTCAATTATCGCCTGAAATTGTGTCCAATAATGGACAGTTAACTGCGGCACAAACTGAATTAGCACTAATTCAAAAGCAATTGTTACTGCATATTGTAAGCCCGATAAAGCAGCAACGTGTCAGTGTATTAGAGCAAGAAATTAGTGCTAAGCAAGCAACATTGAAAGCTGTTGCCAATCATGATGCTAGTTTATTGGTTGGCTATGGTGAAGTGTTAACCCAACTTGCCGCAGCTGCGTCAACCGATATCGCGATTGAGCGTATTTCAATTTCAGCTGCTGGTATGAATGTCAATGGTAGCGCGCGTATACCTGATGCTGTGCCACGATGGTTAAGCACATTTAATCGTTATTCAACTTTGGCTGAGCGCCGATTCCAGTTATTGACTATTGATCGTGATGATAGCAATCAGGTTCGATTTAGTTTGCAAGCTCAACGTCTACAAGGGATAAATTAATGAAGTTGACGTGGAGTGAATATCAACAAAAATTCAGTAATTTATCATCACGTGAGCAATGGCTGATTGCGATATCAGGTTGGGTAGCAATTGGTTTTATTGGTGTATTTATGGTGCTCGAGCCGCAATGGTTGCAGTTAAAAAGCCAAACCAATAGTGTCCAGACGACAGCTAATAATGTGATCGCCACCCGTAATAAAATTACCCAATTACAGCGTCAATTAACTCAGAATCCTAATCAAAAAATAGAAGCTCAAATCGCGCAATTGGATCAGCAAAATAGGGTGTTGATAGCAGAACTACAACATAAAGTTGGGCGTTTAGTTTCTCCTGCTCAAATGACCACTGTGCTTGAGCAAGTATTGGGTCACAGTCAAGCGTTGCAGTTACAAACCATGGTGTCATTACCTGCAGCCCAGTTAATGGATGGTGATGATCAGGGATATTATATTCATCCATTACGAATGACATTTAAAGGTAAGTACTTTGATGTCGTTGGCTATTTAACTCAACTTGAAGCGTTACCTGTGCAGTATTATTGGCGTAATTTAAACTATCAAGTGACTCAGTATCCATGGGCTAACATTGAGCTTGAACTGTATACATTAGGCGAAAGTAAGGACTTTATTGGTGGTTAAATATATCGTTACCGGTGTTGGGCTTAGTGGCTTATTGTTTGCGGCAAATATATACGCTCAGCAAGATCCTACTGCGCCATTAGGGTGGCAAAAAAAATCATCATCAGTCGCCGTTTCTGCTCCCTCATTACCACAATTACAGAGTGTTATTTGTGATGCCCAAGCTTGTCGTGCCACGTTAAGTGGTAAAAGTGTCACCGTTGGCAGTGTTATTAGAGGCTACAGAGTCAGTCGTATCAGTGATAGCTCAGTAATATTAACCCGCAATAAAAAGCAGTGGCAATTGTCATTGTTTAGCGCAAACATTAAGCAGTGAAGGGCCATAAAAAAATGCAACGTATCATACTTGGTGTAGTTATTGCTTCATTAGTTGGGTGTTCAACTCAAATGGGACATCAGTCGCCAGTTGCGATTAAACAAGCACTTAATCAAGCTGCTAATGATGCGGTTAGTCAACCAGCGTTTGAGTTGCCCGCTGCGGTTAACAGTGATCTGATGCCAATATTAGATAGCCATGACTTACAATCACATCAAGCGCTTGAAAAACGTTTTCGTGTTAATGCCCGTAACGTTGATGCCAATGCATTTTTTTCAAGTTTAGTCCAAGGCACGCCGTTTAATATTGTGATTCATCCAGGTGTTAGCGGTCTGATCAGCTTGCAATTAACAGATGTCACTCTTGATGAAGTATTGGATGTTGTCGATGATGTTTATGGCTATAGCATTACGCGTAAAGGCAATATTATTCAGGTGTTTCCCGCAACATTGCGTACCGATATTATTACTGTCGATTATTTGCAGTTGCAACGTCAAGGGGTATCGTTAACCTCGATTACTACTGGCTCTATCGCAAATAGTAGCACTGAAAACTCAAATTCAGACGATAGTGGTGATACTGCGACAGAAGGCGTGAGTACCACTACGGGTGGCACAACTATCAAGACCAGTTCTGAGAGTGATTTTTGGCAACAATTAGAAAAAGTCGTTCGTGGCATGATTGGACATGGTGATGGTCGAAATGTGATGGTATCACCGCAAGCGGGTCTGATTTCGGTGCGTGCATTTCCAAATGAATTACGTGAAGTAAAACAATTTTTGGGAATTTCACAGCAGCGGTTAGTACGTCAGGTGATATTAGAAGCCAAAATCATGGAAGTGACGCTTAATGATAGTTATCAGCAGGGTATTAATTGGCAAAATATCACCCGTAGTATTGGTGGCACCGATATTGTGGTGGGAACAACGCCAATTGTTGATGCTAGTGCTATTACTGCACTGCCTGGGGGCAACGCGATTTCAAATCTATTAGGCGGTCAAACCAATATCACCATTAGTGATGGTAATTTTACCTCTGTGCTGAGTTTCCTTGAAACTCAAGGTGATCTTAATGTGTTATCAAGTCCACGGGTAACGGCAGCTAATAACCAAAAAGCGGTGATCAAAGTCGGTGGTGATGAATATTTTGTGACCAATGTTTCTAGCAGTAATGTCTCTGGTGATAACAGTACTGCTGCGCCTGATATTGAATTAACGCCTTTTTTCTCTGGTATTTCACTGGATGTGACACCGCAAATCGACGATCAAGGTGGGGTGTTATTACATGTTCACCCTGCGGTAGTTGATATTAAAAATGAAATCAAAGCGGTTGATTTAGGTGAAAAGTTTGGTGTTTATCAATTGCCATTAGCTAAAAGTACTATTCGTGAATCTGATTCTATTATTCACGCTCGTAGTGGTGATGTGGTGGTCATTGGTGGTTTGATGAAAACTGCGATGACAGATCAAGTATCAAAAGTACCCTTGCTTGGTGATATTCCTGTGGTGGGTAACTTGTTTCGTAATATTAATAAAGTGAAGCAAAAAACCGAATTGGTGATTTTATTAAAACCAACCGTGATCAGTGATCAAACCTGGCAACAACAGATCGAACGTTCACGAACATTGGTTAATGAATGGTTTCCGGAACCCAAATAACTGATGTATTTATCGCATTTTGGATTGCAACAAGCACCATTTTCATTGACCCCGAATACAGCCTTATTTCATGCTTTACCAACCCATTTAACCGCTATCGAGACTGTGTTAGCTGGGTTGGCTATGGGCGAGGGAATTATGCAGTTATCCGGTGAAGTGGGAACGGGAAAAACCCTCGTTTGCCGAATGTTAATCAATCGCTTACCTCCTCAATACGATTTGGTTTACTTGCCGACACCTGCTCAGTGTGGGCTGAGCTTGCAAGTGGCATTAGCTGATGAATTAGGAATTAAAATTGATACTGAACGACATCGACTGACGGTTGATATTCACGATCAATTATTGCACCGCAAAGCTAACGGGCGTGCCGTAGTGGTGGTGATCGATGAAGCACAAGCATTGGCTGATGATGCACTCGAAATGATCCGTTTGTTGGGTAATCTAGAAACGGAATCAGAAAAATTACTTCATATTGTGTTAATTGGACAGCCTGAACTCGATCAGCGCTTAGCTGCACATCAGTTACGTCAATTGCAACAACGGATCACTTTACGAGCAATGCTATTGCCGTTAAATGAGGCAGAGGTTGTGGCTTATATTGAACATCGGCTGTTGAACGCTGGTCGACAGTCGCCATTGTTTTCTATTGCCCAATCGCGAGCTATTTGGTTTGCCAGTGGTGGCATTCCAAGGTTGGTTAATCAATTAGCACATAAAGCATTATTAGCGGCTTATAGTGAGCAACGACAATGTATTTGTCAGCAAGATATTAATATTGCAATTGCTGATACTGTCGCGGCTCGACAATCAAGTCGGTTGTGGTGGCAATGGTTGAGATGGAAATATTTATGAGTGAGCTAAATCGTCGCCTGAGTGCTTTAGCACAACAACAGCCTCATGGCGCAGATATGGCATTAGAGCCAGCAACGATAAGACCAATACCTCGCTACCGTCATCGTATTGTTGTGGCGATCATTATGGGATTGTTAGTGATAGCGATATTTATCGTGTTCAGCAAAAGTTGGTATCAACTTACGCCAGTGATGACTAAAAAATCAGCTGTAACGCCGCAGTCAGAGATAGCACCAATACCTACAACAACGTTGGTTAAACCAACCATTGTGGCGACACCTGTTGTATCTGTGACACCAAATGTTGCCGTAACGGATGTGAAATCATCTTTGGTTGAGTTGCCCATTGCTGAGCCTGCAATTGAAACATTAGAGATCGAACAAGAGTTAGCCAGTTCATATGAACAAGGCTACGACAGTGGTTATCAACACGCATTAACTGAGCTGCAACCAATAAAAAAGATCACTGTCGCGTCACCGCCAACAGTGAAGCCTAAACCTAAACCTAAACCTAAACCATTACCAAGTCATTTATCGATTCAAACTGTAGCGTTAACAGCATCACAGTTGGCAGATGTTGAATACCGTAAAGCCCAAAAAGCGTTGCGTCAGGCAAATAGTCGCCAAGGGATCATTCATCTTGAAGCGGCATTAAAATATCGTCCGCAATGGGTGGTTGCAAGGCAAAAACTGGCGGCATTATATTATGGCCGTGGTGATGAACGCCAAGCGGTGACGATGCTACAGCAAGGGTTACAACTGCAACCTAACAATACTGAGTTGCGGTTAACATTGGCTAAATTACTGGTTAATGAACAACAACTTCAAGCAGCATTAGTACTCTTGCAGCAACCAAAGGATGTTGATTCAGTGGCTTTGTTAGCGATGCGAGCGGGATTGGCGCAGCAGTTAAATAATACTGGCTTAGCACTTACGAGTTATCAACAATTGTTACGTCATGATGCAACGGACGGTCGCTGGTGGTTAGGATTAGCCATCGCTCAAGAGCGCAATCAGCAACCAGCGTTAGCATTGGCTGCTTATCGTAACGGATTAACCCATGGTGGGTTGTCGTCAGCGTCACAACAATTTATTCAACAACGTATCATGGCGCTACAAACGCAAAGGAGCTAGCAGATGCAAATTCGATTACGTAAACGTTTAGGTGATCTGTTGGTTGATGAGCACATTATTGCGCAGCAGCAACTGGATCAAGCCCTGAACCAACAACAAGTCACGGGACGTAAGCTCGGGGATACCTTAATTGGAATGGGATTTCTGAGTGAACAACAATTGCTGCAATTTTTAGCGCAGCAATTAGATATTCTGTTGGTTGATCTGACTCGAGTAGTGGTTGATAGTGAGGTGGTGAGTTTACTGTCAGAGGTTCACGCACGTCGGTTACGCGCTTTAGTAATCAGCCGTCGTGGTGAGGTGGTACGGGTTGCGATGAGTGATCCCGCCGATCTGGCGATGCAAGAAGCGCTGCTTAACCAATTACAGAACTATCAAGTTGAGTTTGTGATCGCACCAGAACGGCAGTTGATCACCGCTTTTGATCGTTACTATCGTCGCACTAAAGAAATAGCCTCGTTTGCTGAACAACTTAACGCAGAGCATCAAACTCAACAACATTACGGGTTTGGGTTTGATGACCATGATAATGATGAAATGACAGTGGTAAAGCTGATCAATTCATTGTTTGAAGATGCGTTGCAAGTCGGCGCCTCAGATATTCATATTGAACCTGATGAAAATGTGTTGCGTATACGGCAGCGTATTGATGGTATTTTGCATGAAACCTTATTGAATGAAAGTAGTGTTGCATCTGCATTAGTTTTACGACTTAAGCTCATGAGTGGGCTTGATATTTCAGAAAAACGGTTACCACAAGATGGACGTTTTAATGTCAAAGTGCGCGATCATTCAGTTGATATTCGACTATCGACAATGCCTGTCCAATATGGTGAGTCGGTGGTGATGCGATTATTGGATCAATCTGCCGGAATTCTCGATCTCGATCATGTTGGGATGCCAGCCGATCTTTTAGTACGTATTCGACGCCAATTAAAGCGCCCTCATGGCATGATTTTAGTTACCGGACCTACAGGATCGGGTAAAACTACCACCTTATATGGCGCGCTTAACGAACTTAATGTAGCAGGTAAAAAATTAATTACCGCAGAAGATCCGGTTGAATATCGCTTACCGCGAGTGAATCAGGTTCAAGTAAATAATAAAATCGGGCTGACGTTTTCATCGATTTTACGGACTTTTTTACGTCAAGATCCTGATGTGATTTTAGTGGGTGAAATGCGTGATCAAGAAACAGTTGAAATTGGATTACGGGCGGCATTGACTGGCCATTTAGTACTCTCAACATTACATACCAATAATGCGATAGATAGTGCCTTACGTATGATTGATATGCAGGCACCTGGCTATCTGGTTGCTAGCGCCGTAAGGGCTGTATTAGCACAGCGGTTAGTACGCCGAGTATGCCGCGATTGTTCTCAAATTGCAGTATTAGAAGATGAACAGCAACTGTGGCTACGATCGCGTAATTTTAGTGATGATCATCGTGCATTTAAGCTCGGACAAGGCTGCCAAAGCTGTAATTTTACTGGTTATAAAGGCCGTATCGGGGTGTTTGAGTTATTAGAAATTGATCAATCGATGATGGATGCCTTGCGCAATAATAATGCGGTACTGTTTAGCCAAATAGCTCGCGCCAGTGATGGTTATCAGCCATTGGTTGAATCGGCAATGGCGATGGCATTGGCGGGAGTAACCAGTTTAGATGAAGTGATGTTGTTAGCCGAAGGTGATTTTAATGATTGTCGAATTGGGTAGCCTGTAAATGAAATGCTTTAGTTATCGTGGTCGTAATGCGCAAGGTAAGATTTTGCGCGGTCAACTCGACGCTGTTACTCAATCAGTAGCTGCCGATCAATTGCTACGCCAAGGTATTATTCCGTTAGAAATCACACCGACAACGAACAATAAGTATTTATCATTTTCGCTGAATGATTTATGGCAGCGCCAGTTACCACTTGAAGTATTAGTGATTTTTTGTCGCCAATTATACAGTTTAACTAAAGCTGGCGTACCGCTGTTACGGGCTTTTAAAGGTTTAGAGCAAAGTACCAATCATCCATTATTGCGCTCAACTTTAGCTGAGGTAGCAGCGGAGTTAACTAATGGACATTCGTTATCGTCTGCAATGAAGCAACATCCACGAGTTTTTTCTGATTTGTTTGTGTCGATGATCCATGTTGGTGAAAATACGGGTCGCTTGGATCAGACTTTGTTGCAGCTAGCGAATTATTATCAGCAAGAAATGGATACTCGGCGTCAAATAAAATCAGCCATGCGCTATCCAATGTTTGTGATGGTAGCGATTGGATTGGCGCTGGTGGTGTTAAATACGCAAGTGATTCCACAGTTTGCTGGTATGTTTGCGCGTTTTGGGGTTGATTTACCGTGGCCAACCAAAGTGTTGATTACTACCTCGAATATGTTTGTTAATTATTGGCCGTTAATGATTATTTTAGGGGGAGCAACTTGGGGAGGTATTCGTTTATGGCGTAATACAGTTGCAGGTCAACAGCGGTGGGATCTGTGGCGACTACGGGTACCGATTGTTGGCAGTATTGTTAATCGCGCCTTGATGGCACGTTTTTCACGTACCTTTGCATTAATGGTGCGGGCGGGGTTACCGCTCAACCAAGCCTTAAAAATGGCCGCCGAAGCATTAGATAATCGCTTTTTAGAGCAGCGGTTATTGGAAATGAAATTGGGGATTGAAAGTGGTTCAAGTATTGCCACCACTGCGGCTAATACTGAAATTTTTACGCCATTAGTGTTACAGATGATAGCTGTCGGTGAAGAAACAGGTCAAATTGATGATTTGTTATTAGAAGCGGCTGATTTTTACGAGCGTGAAGTCGATTATGATCTCACCACGCTCACCGCGCGTATTGAGCCATTATTATTATTAGTGGTGTCGGCAATGGTGTTATTACTGGCGCTGGGTATTTTCTTGCCGATGTGGGGAATGTTAGATGTCGCTAACAGTGGTTAATATTTATAAAATATAATAATTTAACGTTATTATTTTTTAATTAACTAAAATATTAATTAACTACTAACAATTATATTAATGGTTAGATTGTGGTTCATATTAAATATAGTGATGATTTATTCTAAAAAAGGATATTAATAATCTTTTTTGGTATTTATCTTTATTTTTTCTATTTTAAATTAATTGGTTACAAAAAAATCGTTGGCAATATTTTGACAAGGTGAGAAAATATTAAGATAGTTTTTTGACAGTTTATGTTGTTAGGAATAACTATTGTCAACCCAACATAAAAGCTGGTCATTTATTGAATTAATTATTGTGATGGCCATGATTAGTTTATTAATTGCCTTCGCGTTACCACGACTAATTAATATTATTCAGCAAGCTAAACAAGCCGCTATTGTAACTATTAGTGGTAATTTTTCGACGGCGGTTCTTTCTGCGCGAATGCAGTGGGAAGCTGATGGTCGTCCTCAAATGGCTAAAGATAATAATATTGTAAATTATGATGGTAGCGTTTTTAAATTAACGCCAATTACAATCAAGCAGTCAACATTGATTGGTTATCCGTTTGCATTGTTAACCAGTAAGACCGCTAACGTTAGTCAAATAACGGCTCAAGATTGTGTTGATTTAATCAGCCATTTATTACAGCCCCCACCGTTAGCAACAGCGATTAGCGCTGATGCTGCCGTGGGAAAATATAGTTTTTTCGCCACAGTTGAACGTCAATATGGCTATCAACAGTGTCGTTATTATCAGCTAGCAACTGTTAGCAATTATCGCTTCGATGCAATCAATGTTATTGCCGGGCATTCATTTACTTACATACCGACTCAAGGTCGAGTTGAAGTGAATTTACATCAAACAAAGGACTAGTTATGAAACGTCAAAACGGTTTTACATTAATTGAATTGGTAGTGGTGATTGTAATTCTAGGCATTTTAGCCGTCACTGCCGCACCAAAGTTTTTGAACTTACAAGACGATGCGCGTGCGTCATCACTGCAAGGCCTAAAAGGTGCAATTGATGGTGCTGCTGGGATCACTTATGGTAAGGCAGCGATTCAGGGTGTTGAGAGTGTATCTGCTGCCAATACAACTGTTGATAATATCGAGATTATTTATGGTTACCCAACAGCAACTTCTGCCGGTATTGGTGCTGCAATGACTGGCTTTAGTGATTGGCAGGTTGTGACAGGTACAGGTACTGATGCTGGTGAAAATAAAACAATAAAATTAACGTTTAAGAATAGTAAGGCAGACACTGATGAGTGTCTAGTTACGTATACATCAGCAGTTAATGCTAATACGCCAGCAAAAGCAGAGGTCACTTCTGGTGCTGGTTGTACACCTTCATCTAAATCATCTGATTAATATCTAGCGCTCTGCGGAGCGCTATTTAATGATGTTATTTTATTAGAAATAGCATCATTAAATACTATTTAGCAAAGGTTAACGCTGTGGCGCGACAACAAGGGTTCACCTTAATTGAACTGGTGATGGTGATCATTGTATTAGCCATTATTTCCGTTACGGCTGCCAGTCGTTATGCGTCTAAATCAAGTTTTAGCGCTGAGCTAATCCGCGATCAAGCGATCTCAATCGCTCGCCAAATTCAAATTAGTGCCATGCAACAGCAACAGTTAGCCTGTGCCTCTTTGACCATCACTGAATCGTTATTTGGTTGTGCTACTCAGCAAACTTCAGCCAATTATCTTATAACCACCAACGATCAGGTTACGATCACCCCAAACTATTTTCTGAGCTTTAATTTACTTGGGCAGCCACTCAATGCTCAAGGTGAGCGCCAGTGTATTACTGGATGCGAGATCAGCTTTACAGCGAGTAATAATAACCAGGTGCAAATGTGTATTAATCAGCAAGGTTATATTCATAGCGGAGTTTGTTTATGAACCGCGGAAGTCATCCAACGCAAGTAGGATTTACGCTGATTGAAATGATCATTAGCTTGGTTATTTTTGCGATGGCAATGGTGGTGTTAAGCCGGTTTTTATTTCCACAAATTACGCTATCAGCTGAGCCGCATTATCAAGCTCGTGCCGCGGCGTTAGCCAATGCGATGATGAATGAAATTTTGGCGCGTAAATTTGATGCTAACAGTGATGATAATGGTGAGCAAATTCGCTGTGATGACACTCAAGATTTGCAAGGTGTTGAAATTGATAATCCTTGTGCAATAACTCTCGTTGCCAATACCGAGCAGCAGCAACTTACTACGGTTGATGATTATATTGGCTGTTGGCAGGGCAAGAGTGCGAGTTGTCAAGATGGCAATGGTCGCCCTTTAAGTAATGCGCTGGGAAATTCAATTGCTGCTGACTACAGCCATTTTACGGTAACTGTGGCTATTTTTTACGATAACAATCTCACCAATAATCCTAACTCGACTACAGCTGTAACCCCACATAACTATAAGCGGATTAATATGGTGGTTGATAGTGGCCGCTATGGTCGTTACTCGTTCAGTGCATACCGAGGCAATTATTAATGCAGTTACGGCGCGCGCAAGGATTTACATTAATCGAGTTGATCATGGTGATGGTAGTGATGGCGATTATTACTATTGGTATTGGTCGCTTTGTTAGTCTGGGGACTGAGGGCTATTTACAAACTCGCGATCGAGAACAATTACAATCTCAAGCGCGATTTGCGGTTGAGCGAGTTGCGCGTGAGCTACGAAATGCGGTGCCTAATAGCCTTAAAATTACCAATAATGGTCAATGTCTATCATTTAAGCCGATTCAGTTCAGTGGCGATTATAGTAATCAAAGCTTAACGGATATTACGGCGATCATCGGCTATGTGACGCAGACTGCCACACCTGTTTTTCAACCTCAGATGCGGTTAGTTATTAACCCTCATAAAGCTCAAGATTTTGATGTTGCTAGTGATCAAGTTGCGACAGTCACAGCCATAAATAAAGGAGCAGTCGCTAATCAATGGCAGTTTGAGCTTGATGGCCAGCATAGCTTTGATAGCGGTTCATTAGCACAACGTTTTTACACCTATACCCACAGTGTGACGTTTTGCATTGAAGGCAATAGTCTGACTCACACCACTATTGACAATGCGGGCTCTCAATCACAACCGGTATTAATTGCTCAATATATCGATAGCAGTTTGTCGATGTTTAGCATTGATAATGCCGCCCTTGCACGCAGTGCATTAGTTGCGTGGCAATTTACTTTTACCCGTAATGGTGAATCAAGCCGTTATAACCATACCGTACAGGTGATGAATGCGCCGTAATTGTTCTCGATTAGCAATCAAGCAAACAGGTAGTGCTCTAGTGGTGGTTATTTTTATTATTACCGTGATGGCAATGATGGCCGCAGCGATGATCAAAATTAACGCCTCACAAGCTGCAACCACCACTCAAGAAATACAGGGTACTCGAGCGTGGTTTGCAGCTCACAGCGGGATTGAAATTAGTCTCAATAAATTATTCCCGATTGGTGATCCTAAGCAAATGTTAACTTGTGCTGTGATTTCTAAGCAGATCCCGCTGGTGGATTTTGATGGTTGTGAGGTCAGGGTGGAATGTAATGAATTTGCAGCTAACGACGATGCAGTGGTTGGTGTAGAACGAAGAATTCAACTGCGTAGTACAGGACGTTGTGGTAGTGGTCAATATCAAGTGGCTCGTCAGCAACAAGTGTGGGTAAAGGGATTAGCACAATGAGAGGCCATATTTTTATCGGTGTTTTATGGTTATTATTTTTGATTCCATTATTTGTTAATGCTGCGAGTGATGCTAATCAAAACCTAAGCGTAATGAATCTATCACAGAGTAATACTACAAATGATATGTGTGCTTTATTTCCAGGACCAGTACAAACTTGGCAAGGTTCTGATGGTAAGTTTGAGGGAAGTCATAAACTTAATATAACTGGCACTGCAATTATAAATAGTAACCATTATATTGGTTTTAATACGGTTAAAAATACAAGTGGCTCAAACAGTCATGTTAATGATTTTTGTGAAGGTAAATCTTGTCAGCCGATAGGTGAAAATAAAAATCTTTATGCTGAAAAAATAAAATTAGATTTATGGCCTCAAGTAGATGATGGTAATTTATCTAAACAACGAGATTTCGGTGATAAAAAAATATTTTGGTTTAATACCATTAATTTAAGCAATAAAAATATTGTATTCCCTTCAGGATCTGTTGTGCATGTGAAAAAGATGACGCTGAATAATTCGTCATTATCTTCAGAATCTAAAAAAGCTGATGATTTATTAATATTTGTGCATGATTTAAAACCTAGCCAAGATATTCTGCATGAGTGGGTTGATTTAAATGCGGGCACTCAAGTTACGGCGTTAATTTATTCAGAACGTAATTTATTCATGTCTAATGGTAATAATATAAAAGTAACGCGTGTTACTGGTGCAGTAACTGCTCCTAATTTGGTAATGACAGGTAAAAAAAATAAATTACGAACTGAAATTATTGGTCAAAGTGCGTGCTTTGAAGCCCAACCTGAATATCAATTAGCAATGACTCCTACCGTTGCAACCTCAACCTTGTGTGAACATCAGAAAATAGAGTTTTTAGTATCAAAAGTTGGTGCGAGTAAGTCTGACTTTGAAGGTGATATCTCATTTAGTCTTAGCTCTTCGACTGGCGGTAAATGGGCGCGTAATGTTGGGTTTAATAATGCGACCTCATTTGGTGTTGGAACCTCAACGTTTGTGCTGAAAAATAGTGACTCAAGACGTGTTATTTGGTTACAACCTAATGGTGCTGAAACGGTGACGGTTACTGCATCGATTGCTAATATGGCGGGTGATAAGCCGGTAGGGAAATATACATTCATTCCGGGTGGGTTTAGTGTCACTCCCAATAACAATAATATTATTGCAGGTCAGCCATTTTCGGTAACAGTTAAAGCGGTGGCTTGTGCTAATCAACCCAATCTTAATGATGCTGTTATTACTCAATATAGTGGTGTCAAGCAACTTGAGTTTGATACTCGTTATCTAGCACCGTCTCAAGGTCAATATCATGTTGGTGCGGTGAAGGGGGCCGATGAGTTATCGTCATTAAAGGTCAATTTTACCAACGGTATCTCTGATGCTATTCGAATGCGTTATCGTGACGCCGGAAGTGTTAATTTAGTCGTTAAAGATAAAACCTGTACCAGTGACTACTGTGAGCTTATAACAACTAAAACTAATCAACTTAAAACCACAGATCTTCCGCAAGGGTTGGTGGGCGAAGCGAGTGTACATTCGCGCCCTTGGACATTTGCGATGTGTCCTCAAGCAGGCGACAGCTTTACTGGAACGGCAAATAGTGGTGATGGTTTAGTTGCTGCTGGGGATGCTTTTGTTATGCGGGCTAAGCCGCTGCAATGGCAGCCAGGCGATAAGGTAAATAATGCTATTGATGTTAGCGATGATAAATATTGCCAGCGACCGATTACGCCTAACTTCTTTGCTCAAACAGCGCCCGATGCAATAGTAACCGCTTCTATTGCTGGTATTGATACGCCCCAAAATGGTCGTAGTGGTGAGTTAAGTGGTACTACTCGTCAACAACATAATGATTCTCATGATAATACGGCAATAATTTTTGATGATTTGCGTTGGAATGAGGTTGGCAGTGTCAAGTTAGCAATGACTGCCGATAGTTATCTTGGTATGACGATAAATCCTAGCCAGCGCGCGATTGGGCGTTTTTATCCAAAACAATTTGTGATTAAAAACAGTAGCATCATCAATGCCCATACGGAATCAACACCGTTCACTTATATGGATCAAACCTTTACTGCTAATGCGACAATTGAAGCGCAAAATGCAGCTGGCGAAGCAACGCTGAATTACGGTAAATTTGCCCCTCAGTTAAAAGAGAGTTTATTATTAACCGCGGTCGATCTTAATCAAAATAGATCATTAAATGATGTCAGTATGCGGCTTGATCAATCTAATTTAGTTGGCGGTTGGCAGTACAGTTGGCAGCAAGCACAGCTTACTATCAAGGATGGCGAACTGGCATTTACACGGCTACCAAAACCAAATAATCAATTAGCGACAACGACAACTACCGTAGATGGTCCATTTAAGATTGGTTTAGGTTTGTCAGTGATACCGCGAACTGACTGCTTAACATTGGGTTGTACTGATTTTGCCAATAAAACTCAGCCATTACAGCGTTATAATCAGCCCCAACTATTAACAGCGCCTCTAAATGGCGAAGTGGATAGTCGTTATGGACGAATGGTACTTGATGATGCCAGTGGTGTGTTTGATCAACCGCTGACGATGCCATTAAAGGTTGAATATTGGAATGGTGATCAGTTTATAATTAATGCCGATGACAGTCGTTCCCACTTTGATAGTCGGTATTCATGTAAGCAAACTATTTATCCTTTAATACCACCAACAAGTTTTGCTGAATTAAAGCCATTGAATGATAATGTTCTTAAAGGTAAAAACAATGTCTTACAAGCATTACCAAATTTAACTAATAATGAATATTTAAAGCAACAAGTACGATTTTGGATACGTATTGCTGATAAAGCAGCTGCTGATATTGGTTGTTCTGAAAACAATAAACAATATCAACCATGGCTGACATTTAATTGGCGTGGGGTTGGTGATGAGGACCCTTCAGGGCTGGTCACCTTTGGCAGTTATCGAGGTAATGATCGTATCATTTATCGCTCGGAAACGGCCGTAATCAACCCATAGCACAAATAAATTGCGTGTCTAGACGCGGTTTCGCGATCCATATCTTGTTTCACTTGGTTGCACTTGATACATTGAGCGCAATTTACGATTTTTTAACGCTTGCAGGAATAGCTGAAGACTATGTTTAAGAAGCTTCGTGGCATGTTTTCCAATGACTTGTCTATTGACTTGGGCACAGCCAACACCCTTATTTATGTCAAAGGACAAGGAATTGTTCTTGATGAACCCTCTGTTGTGGCTATTCGTCAAGATCGCGCGGGGGCAACCAAAAGTGTTGCTGCAGTAGGCCATGATGCCAAATTGATGCTTGGTCGTACGCCAGGTAATATTGCCGCCATTCGTCCAATGAAAGACGGTGTTATTGCCGATTTTTACGTAACTGAAAAAATGCTGCAGCACTTTATTAAACAAGTGCATGACAATAGCTTTTTACGCCCAAGCCCACGTGTATTAGTGGCAGTACCTTGCGGTTCAACTCAAGTTGAGCGCCGTGCAATTCGTGAATCAGCACAAGGTGCTGGTGCGCGTGAAGTGTATTTAATTGATGAGCCAATGGCTGCTGCAATCGGTGCTGGAATGCCAGTATCAGAAGCAACAGGTTCAATGGTGATCGATATCGGTGGTGGTACGACTGAAGTTGCGGTTATTTCATTAAATGGTGTGGTGTACTCATCATCAGTACGTATCGGTGGTGATCGCTTTGATGAAGCGATTATTAACTATGTACGCCGTAATTACGGTAGTTTGATTGGTGAAGCTACTGCTGAACGTATTAAGCATGAAATTGGCTCGGCATATCCGGGTGATGAAGTGCGTGAAATTGAAGTTCGTGGTCGTAATCTTGCAGAAGGTGTTCCACGTAGCTTTACGCTAAACTCAAATGAGATTTTAGAAGCATTGCAAGAGCCGTTAACGGGGATTGTGTCTGCAGTAATGGTTGCACTTGAGCAGTGTCCACCTGAACTCGCTTCTGATATTTCAGAGCGCGGTATGGTATTAACTGGTGGTGGCGCATTGTTGCGTGATCTTGATCGTTTGCTTACTGAAGAAACGGGTATTCCGGTTGTTGTAGCTGAAGATCCACTAACGTGTGTAGCACGTGGTGGTGGTAAAGCGCTTGAAATGATTGATATGCATGGTGGCGATCTCTTCAGCGAAGAATAATACCATCATAGGTGTTTAACTAAACAGGTTATAGCGTTATATGAAACCTATATTTAGCAGAGGTCCATCTCTGCAATTACGCCTGTTTCTTGCTATATTATTATCGGCTAGCTTAATGCTAGCCGATAGTCGTCTTGGTGCTTTTGCCAATATTCGTTATTTATTGAATTCGGCGGTTGCGCCACTGCAATATGCTGCTAATTTACCGCGTGAAATGTTAGATGTCCTACGGGGGCAATTCAGTTCTCACCAACGATTATTGACAGAGAATAAAGCATTAAAACGTGATTTATTAGTCATGAAAAGTAATGTGTTATTACTTGATCAATTACAGCAAGAAAATCAGCGTTTAAGAAGTTTACTCGGTTCTCCATTTGTTCGCGACGAGCGTAAAATGGTGGCAGAAGTGATGGCGGTTGATTCTGATCCTTATAGTTATCAAGTGATGATTAATAAAGGCCGTATTGATGGCGTTTATGAAGGTCAGCCAGTCATTAACGATAAAGGTATTGTCGGTCAGGTTTCTTATGTTGGAGCGCATAATAGTCGCGTATTATTATTAATCGATCCTACTAATGCTATTCCAGTACAAGTTGTTCGTAATGATATTCGAGTTATTGCCACTGGTGGTGGTCGTGATCAGCAAATATTGTTAGAGCATGTACCAAGCAGCACTGACATAAAGAAAGGCGATTTACTGGTAAGTTCAGGCTTAGGTGGTCGTTATCCAGAAGGTTATCCTGTGGCACGAGTAACATCGTTCTCATTTGATAATAAACGTCCATTTGCAAAAATTACTGCCAAAGCAACGGTACAATTTGATCGTTTGCGGTATCTATTATTAGTGTGGCCAACAGATCGCGTTAAAACCAACGCTCAGCCAACGGTTAACAAGGCTGGTCCAGCAACGGTTATTGAAGCTGTCGCGCCTGCAGCAGTAACCACAGCGGCTCCTGTGGTGCCAGTACCAGAAAAGGTAAATCATGCCAACCAATAAAGCACATGGTCGAATCTGGATTTGGTTATCATTTTTATTTGCGTTAGTGCTGCAAGCAGTACCATGGCCAGGAGAGCTTGAACCTTTTCGACCATCATGGGTCGTATTAGTGACTTGCTATTGGGTATTAGCATTGCCTCATCGAGTCAATGTTGGTACTGCGCTAGTTGTGGGCTTATTGTGGGATTTAACCTTAGGCTCAACACTGGGTGTGCGTGGTTTAATGTTGTCAGTGATCGCTTATATTATTGCGCTCAACTTTAGAGTATTGCGTAATTTATCGCTCTGGCAACAAGCTATCGTGATAGCATTATTGTCAGTGGCAGCTAAATTAATTGAATTTTGGGCTGAATATTTAGTTTCAAATATTAGTTTTTATCCGCAACAGCTGTGGGCTGCATTATTAAATTTTATATTATGGCCATGGCTATTTTTATTATTGCGCCGCATTCGACGTAAATTAGCGATTCGTTAGTGACGATGAATATTATAGGGGGAAGCCAGTCGGTGTTCCCCTTTGTTCTTTTGGCGTAATAATTTCCACATCATTTTATAAACTATTTTTAAATTACCAATTATTTAATACAGGATAATTATGGCCGCTATTCAACTTTACCTAGCCTCTGGTTCACCGCGTCGAATGGAGCTTTTGACGCAACTTGGTTATCACTTTGAGCGTATAGTGGTTGATGTTGAAGAGTGCCATCAAGCACAAGAAACTGCCGCGCAATATGTGCAACGCTTGTCACGTGATAAAGCATTAGCAGGCGTAAAAGCAGCAGCTAATGACATTCCTGTCCTTGGTGCTGATACGATTGTTGTGGTAGATCAACAAATTCTAGAAAAACCTGTCGATTTTGACGATTCTGCGCGTATGCTGAGGTTATTATCAGGACGGCAGCATCAAGTGATGACTGCAATCACTTTAGCAACATCATCACACAGTCAAACCTGTTTAGTAACCACCCAGGTGTGGTTTAAAACTTTGTCCGATAACGATATTAAAAAATACTGGCAAAGTGGTGAACCGCAAGATAAGGCCGGAAGTTATGGCATTCAAGGCATTGGTGGCAAATTTATTACCCGTATTGACGGCAGTTATTATGCTGTGATGGGGTTACCATTAGTGGAAACCGACATCATGGTGCAAGATTTTTTAAAGTTATAAGTAGAGGCAACCATGGGCACTGAGCTGCTAATAAATGTGACGCCGAGTGAAACGCGTGTCGCAATGATTGAGGGAGGTGTTTTGCAAGAGATTCACATTGAACGTGAATCAAAGCGAGGCATCGTCGGCAATATTTATAAAGGACGTGTTAGCCGCGTGTTACCCGGAATGCAGGCTGCATTTGTGGATATTGGCTTAGACAAAGCTGCATTTTTACATGCGTCAGATATCGTTCCACACACTGAATGTGTAGCTGAAAACGAAAAAAAACAATTTAAAGTTCGTGATATTTCCGAGCTTGTTCGTCAGGGACAAGATATTGTGGTGCAAGTGGTTAAAGATCCTCTTGGCACTAAAGGTGCGCGTTTAACCACTGATATCACATTGCCATCACGCTATTTAGTGTTTATGCCTGGAGCTAGTCACGTTGGTGTTTCTCAGCGAATTGCTTGTGAAAAAGAACGTGGTCGTTTGAAAAAAGCGGTGGCACAGCATTGTGATCATCTTGGTGGCTTTATTATTCGTACTGCCGCTGAAGGCGCAGATCCTGATGAAGTTGCTCAAGATGCAGCATTTTTAAAGCATTTATGGCGTAAAGTCATCGAGCGTCGTGCGAAATACAAACCGCGCTCAATGCTTTATGGTGAGCTAGGATTGGCACAGCGTATTTTACGTGATTTTGTTGGTACTGAAATTAACCACATTCAGGTCGATTCACGGGTTGCGTTTGATAAGCTTAAAGAGTTTACTGATGAATTCGTGCCTGAAGTTACCGAAAATATTGAATATTATTCTGGTGATCAGCCTATTTTTGATCTTTATGATACTGAAGCGGAAATTCAACGTTCGCTTGATCGTAAAGTGGAAATGAAATCTGGCGGCTATTTAATTATTGATCAAACCGAAGCCATGACTACTGTCGATATTAATACTGGCGCCTTTGTTGGCCGTCGTAATCTCGATGAAACTATTTTTAATACCAATATTGAAGCCACTAAAGCCATTGCTCGTCAATTACGATTACGTAATCTTGGCGGTATTATCATTATCGACTTTATTGATATGGCGTTGGAAGAGCATCAACGCCGAGTCTTACAGGCGTTAGAACAAGCCTTATCGTTTGATCGAGTGAAAACCAATATCAATGGCTTTACTCAGTTAGGCTTAGTTGAAATGACTCGCAAACGTACTCGTGAAAGTATTGAACATGTGTTGTGTAATACTTGCCCATCTTGCGAAGGTCGCGGTACGGTTAAAACGGTTGAAAGCGTGTGTTATGAACTTTTACGAGAAATTACTCGTGTAAACCGTGCTTATGATGCCGATCGATTTGTAGTTTATGTATCTTCAGCCGTCGGTGATGCATTAGCGGGTGATGAATATCATGCGTTAGCAGAGTTAGAAGTATTTATCGGTAAGCAAGTAAAAATCAAACCAGAACCTCTTTATACTCAAGAGCAGTTTGATGTTGTTATGATGTAATATACTTAATGAGGAAGTAACAGTGCCCAAGATTCTCGTACGCCTTGTACGGGGTGGTTTATGGTTAATAGTGATCACATCATTACTCTTAGCATCGTTAATCACCGGTTTAAGGTTACTGCTTCCTCATCTCAATGATTACCGCCAGCCGATTGCCCAATGGGTATCTCAGCAGGCGGACATTTCTTTAAAACTGACTAATATCGAAGGCCGCTGGCAAGCTGCTGGTCCGGCTTTAACGGTTAGCGGTATTATGATTGCTTCGCCAGATGATACTCGGCCATTAGCCACCATTGGCAAGGTCGGGTTTTATTTCGATATTTGGCATTCAGCCCTGCATTTACGGCCTATATTTAAACAAGTTACCATTAGTCAGGTGAATGTTGATCTAACCAAAATAAAGCCGTCTTCAGCTACACCTAACGTTGCTAACACCAGTTTAGCGCAACGAGTAGAACAGCTATTTTTTACCCGCTTAGGTGAATTTCAACTGCTCGATTCATCAGTGTCATTTGTGGCACCTTCTGGCGCTTCGCAGCAACTTAATATTAAGCAACTTGATTGGGCTAATGTTGGAGGACGTCATTTAGCGCAAGGCAGTATTAGTTTTACCAATACTGATCTTGGTCAGTTAGCGATTAAAGCCAACCTTTCAGAACAGGGTGGGCTGAATAGCTTATCTGGTCGTTTGTATATCAAAGGTGAGCATGTTTCCGTGACGCCATGGCTTAATAAGCAGTTAGCTGGAGTGGCAAATATAACTCACAGTGAAATTGGGGTTGAGGCATGGCTAACGTTAAAAGACGGCCAGATTAAAAGCAGTCAAGCCAAGATCAACAATAGTACTATTGATTGGCAAGCAGGTGACCAACAACATCAAATTAATATTAAGCAGGGGTTGGTGGCGTTAAGACCAATTCGCTTAGCTGATGGTTCAAGAAGTTGGCGAATTGACACTGAAAAATTTGCAATCTATACCGATGATGTTGCATGGCCGACGTTTGATATTGCTGGTCAATTACGGTTTGGTGATCAAGACCAACTCCAGCAATGGAAGTTGGCGTTAAGTAATATTGCCTTACAACGGCTATTACCACTGATTAATTTCCTGCCTTCGACTAATTCGATGGTTAATAGCCTGCAACACCTGCAACCGAGTGGATTATTGACCCAAATTCGAGTGGCAGGGCAAGCCAATAAAGTGCCGCGATTCTCGTTTAAGGTGCAGCAATTAAGTGTTAAACCGTGGCAATGGATCCCTGGTATTAATCACTTAAATGCCACTATTGTCGGTGATGGTCAGCAAGGTAAAGTGACCATCAATACTACCGCAGATAGTTTTGCTTATGAGCGCGTATTTGCCAAACCACTCAAAGTCAATCAAGCGCAAATTGAAGCTTATTGGCATCGAAGTGCGCAAGTGACCACTTTTTGGAGTGATCATCTTGCTATAGCGACGCCTGATTTAACCTTTGCGGGTCAAGCTCGCGTTGATATGCCACTCAATGCGCCAACGTGGTTGTCGTTATATGGCGAAGCTAATGTGGTTGATGCAGGTCAAACGTGGCGTTATTTACCACGACCAGCACTTGGTAATGATCTTACTGATTATTTATCCAAGGCAATTAAAGGCGGACAAGTGAAGTCTGCTCGTATCCTATGGTATGGCGCCTTGAATGATTTCCCTTACCAACGTCATGATGGTGTATTTCAAGCATTTGTACCATTAACGCATGCCAAATTTAGTTTTGATCCAAAGTGGCCACTGTTGCGTGACATGCAACTTAATTTGTTATTTGAAAATGACAAAATGTACATTGATTCTAATCACGTCAAAACACTGGCTGCCTATAGCCCTAAGGTTGTGGGTGAGGCTGATTTAACGCCAAACGGCGCGCTGAAATTAGGTATAGATTTGGCTGCGACAGGGCCACAAGTCCACCAATATATGCTCAATAGCCCGTTAGCAGACTCGGTGGGGAGTGCATTGACAACCATTGAGGTTGCAGGGCCTGTTACCGCTAAATTGAATTTAAATATTCCCTTTAATGGCACTGACGTAGATGCTAGCGGTAAGGTGTATTTTAAAAATAATCCGATCACGCTAACGACGCCTCATTTAGCGATAGACAATGTCAATGGCAGTTTGAGTTTTAAGAATAGCGCGATTAAAGCTCAAGGGCTGACGGGAATGCTATATCACCAACCAATTCAATTTGGCTTTAATGGTGATCATGTAAACAATACGCTTGAATATAAGGTTAATGTTAGTGTCGGTGGTCAATGGCAAGTTGCTAAATTAAAAGATTATTTACCGTCAATTGTGACCGATAATGTGACTGGTAGTAGTGATTGGCAAGCGCAAGTTGGGGTTAATATTAACGCTAAACATGTTAGCTATAATGTTGCGGCTACCCTGCCTTTAAAGCAGGTGCGTAGTCAATTACCGTATCCGCTGCAGCAACCTCAAGATACAGCAGCACTAACGGTACACGTGAATGGCGATGCATCTCATTTGTATGCGCAAGCTTTATTGCCCGATGTGGCGTACCAAGCTCAAATGTCGTTATTAACCCCAGTGCCTAAAATCACTGCCAGTAATTTAACTGTCGGTAAAAGAAGTCTATTAACTCAGCCATTGCAGGGGCAATTAGTGCAACTTAATAGTCGTAAATTTAATGCTGATCAATGGCTGAGTTTGATAAAAAGCGCACCCGTGAGTGAGGTTAAATCTTCAGCAATCAGTCACAGCAATGAATTTTCATTACCTTTGCCGACGCGAATAACAGCAAAAGTGGCTAAGTTAACCTTAGGTGGGCTGGATTGGCATCAAGTTAATAGTGTGGCAACACGTGGTCAAGGATGGTCGATAAAACTGGCATCACGAGAAGCGAATGGTTATATCTCGTGGGTTCACAATCAGCCGTTAAATGTGATTTTGAAATCGTTACATCTTAATTTGCCACAATTAAATCAACAGCCGCCAGCGGCATTGTTAACACCATTATTAGCCACCAAACAACCATCAACCATAGTGACAACCAATGATCGTAGTATTATGGTCGCAATACCGAAAATAGACTTATCGATTGCTGATGCATGGTTACAAGGTTATCGCTTAGGTGCGGTGACAGCGACGTTAACTAAGAGCCGTAACCATTTACAACTACAACAGCTTAAAATTAAATCTGGTAACGTGAGTCTAAAGGCAAGTGGTGATTGGAGTATTGCCAAGCAGCATAATCACACCCAACTTGATGTGGCTATCAGTGGCAGTAATAGTACGGATTTATTAGATCGGTTTGGGATTTCAGGCAGCGTACAGAATGCGCCATTTAATACTCATGTCATGGTTAACTGGCAAGGTACACCGTGGGGCATTGATAGACGCACATTAAATGGCAAAGTGAGTACTGATATTGGTAAAGGGGTTGTCAGTGGTGTCGGTGGTGCTGGGCGACTGCTGGGGTTGTTTAGTCTGGATTCAATTATTCGAAAAATGAAACTCGATTTTTCAGGGGTATTTGATAACGGTTTAGCGTTTAATTATATTCGCGGCAATGGCACCATCAAAGATGGTATTTTTGATAGTAATAATATCAAGATGCAAGCGTTAGCCGGTGATATGTATATTAACGGTAAAGTGAACTTAATTGATGAAAAGGTTAATGCTAACGTTAAATTTATTCCTGATTTCACCTCAGGATTACCAGTAATGACCGCTTTTGCTGTCGCACCGCAAGTCGCATTATATGTGTTTGCGATTTCAACTGTTTTGTCACCGGTATTGGATGTTATTACGCAAGTGAATTACCAAGTTACAGGTCCGATAGCTGCGCCGAAAGTCGTTGAGCGCTCACGCCTAGAAGGCGAATATAAAATACCAGAGGACAGTAAGTTTTAAACTGATTTTTTGGTTACGATAGCAATGAATATAATTGATTTTATTTATCGTTCAGGGAGATAGCCATGACAAAGATTGGTGTAGTACAAATGAACTCAGGCACTGATCCTGAGCGTAACCTGAGCCAATTAAAGAAATTTATGCAAGGGTTACAACTACAAGGGGCTAAGTTAGTTGTTACCCCTGAAAATACCGTCGTTTTTGGCAGTAAAGCAGATTATCAACGTTGGGCTGAACCCTTAGGTGATGGCCCGTTGCAACAGCAATTATCTCAGTTTGCGCATCAGTTAGGGATTTGGTTATTGATCGGTTCAATGCCAATTTTACAGCCTGATGGTAGCATCACCACCACCGCTGTGCTGTTTGATGATCACGGTAAAATTCAGGCGCATTATAATAAAATGCATATGTTTGATGTTAATGTTGCTGATAAACATCAGAGTTATCGAGAATCTGATACCTTTAAAGCTGGCGATGATATAAAAGTTATAGATACTCCGTTTGGTAAACTTGGGTTATCGATTTGTTATGACATTCGTTTTCCGCAACTTTATGGCGAGTTACGACAGCAAGGTGCTGATATTATTGTTATTCCAGCAGCATTTACTAAGTTAACTGGGCGTGCTCATTGGGAAGTGTTAGTACGAGCGCGAGCAATTGAAACTCAGTGTTGGGTTGTTGCCGCAGCGCAATGGGGCGAGCACAATGAAACGCGAGAAACCTGGGGTCATTCAATGATTGTTGATCCGTGGGGACAAGTGGTTGCCTGCCAACAACAAGGAACGGGTGTTCTGACAGCGAATGTTGATTTACAATTAGCAAATAAGATTCGTACCAATATGCCAGTGGCTGATCATGCTCGCTTGGTGTTCAGTCATATTCAATAATTAAGAGCAAATTAATGACCCTTAACACAGTAGAAACTACCATGCTTGACCAGTCAGGTCTTGGTCGTGATGAATTGCATAACATTCTTGGCTTAATTGCTACTCGTGATGTTGATTATGCTGATATTTATTTTCAATCATGCTGGCATGAATCGTTAGTTTTAGAAGACAGTATTATTAAAGACGGCTCGTTTAACATTGACCGCGGTGTTGGTGTGCGTGCTGTTGCGGGTGAGAAAACCGGTTTTGCTTACTCAGATCAAATTAACTTATTGGCATTAACTCAAAGTGCCAAAGCTGCGCGTGGTATCGTGCGTCAAGGTGGTAACGGTAAAGTTCAGACATTTGCGCCAATGACATCGTCAGGTATTTATTCACCGATTAATCCATTAGGTAGTTTTGATAAATACCAAAAAATTGCCTTGCTTGAAGAAATTGATCGTTATATTCGTACTAAAGAGCCGTTAGTAACAGAGGTCTCTGCCAGTATTAATGGTGTTTATGAAGAAGTGCTAGTGGCTGCGTTAGATGGCACTTATGCGGCAGACATTCGTCCATTAGTGCGGTTATCGATCAGTGTATTGGTTGAAAAAGGCGATAAGCGCGAACGTGGTAGTGCTGGTGGTGGTGGTCGTTATGGCTACGAGACATTTTTAACAGAAGATGCGAATGGTAAAAGCCAAGCGATCTTTTTTGCTGATGAAGCGATTCGTCAGGCATTGGTTAACCTTGAAGCTGATGCAGCGCCTGCTGGCACGATGCCGATTGTACTTGGTGCTGGTTGGCCTGGAGTGTTATTACATGAAGCGGTTGGACACGGTTTAGAAGGTGACTTTAACCGTAAAGGCTCATCAATGTTTGCCGGTCAAATGGGGCAACAAGTGACTTCGCCATTATGTACCATTGTCGATGATGGTACGTTAGTCGATCGCCGAGGCTCAATCAATATTGATGATGAAGGTACACCAGCCCAACATAATGTGTTGATTGAAGGCGGTAAACTTAAAGGCTATATGCAGGATAAGTTAAACGCGCGCTTAATGGGTGTTGCACCTACAGGTAATGGTCGTCGTGAATCCTATGCCCATTTACCAATGCCACGTATGACCAATACTTACATGTTACCTGGAGAACATACGCCAGAAGAAATTATTGCCAGTGTCAAACATGGTATCTACGCTCCCAACTTTGGTGGCGGTCAAGTAGATATTACCTCAGGTAAATTTGTATTTTCTGCTTCAGAAGCTTACTTAATTGAAAACGGTAAAGTCACTCGTCCAATTAAAGGTGCGACCTTAATTGGTAGTGGTATTGAAGCGATGCAGCAAGTGTCGATGGTCGGTAACGATCTTGATATTGACCGTGGTGTCGGTGTGTGTGGTAAAGCGGGTCAGAGCGTGCCTGTAGGGGTTGGTCAGCCAACCTTGAAGATTGACTCAATGACTGTAGGTGGCACTGAATAACGACTTGCGGCTATTTGAGCGTCGCAACAACAATATCGTATTAATAAAAATGCCAGCAGCAATGCTGGCATTTTTGTTATTTATTACCACTAATGGTGTGCATTAGTCAGCAAGGTATAGTGCTTTTAGACATTGGAATATCTCACGATACGCTTTGCCTGGTTTTTCCTGTGCCTTTTCTTTGGCTGCTTGACGCATCAATTGGCGTAGGTGTTGGCGATCAGCATCGGGATGATCAACCATAATCGCATTTAACATGCTATCACCATTTTCAACCAACTTATCACGTTTGATTTCAAGCTTTTTAAGAGCAACAGTGTGTTGTGAGTGCTTATTATTTAATTTATCAAGTGCAGCTTGAATTGGTTCGAGATCCATGTGACGCATCTGCTTACCAATAAATTGCAATTGACGACGACGCGCTTCTTTACTAAAGCGTTGCGCATCTTTAATTGCAGCCATCATTTCGTCATCTAATGGCACTTTTGCTAGTGCGTTAGGTGTTAGCTCAACTAGCGCTTCACCAATTTTTTGCAACTCTTCCATGTCGCGTTTCATCTCAGACTTACTGACCCAGATGATTTCTTCTTCTTCATCCCAAGGGGCTTTTTTGTTTTTACGGCTCATAAATGGGCTCACTCATTGTATCAATAGTTCTATTTTATCAGTTTAATAACGATTTTGGGCGTAAATTACATTATTCTATAACTAATAAGCTAAACCCTAACCTTAAGTGATTGTATGGACGTAAGAGAACAGGTTGCTCATCAGCGTGTTGAACTTGAAGCCGCGGTAGCAAAAGCGCTTGAAGTTGCTGGTAAACAGGCTGATGCAGCCGAAGTAGCCATTAACAAAACAACAGGTATCAGTGTTTCAACTCGCATGTGTGAAGTTGAGAATGTTGAATTTAATAGCGATGGTGCGCTAGGCATTACCGTGTATCGCGGTAACCGTAAAGGCAGCGCCTCAACATCAGATTTAAGTGAAGCGGCTATTGCTCAAACTGTAGCTGCTGCATTAGATATTGCAAATTATACTTCTGAAGATCCATTTGCAGGGCCTGGACCTGCAGAATTAATGGCGCGTAATATTCCTGATTTAGACTTGTTTCACCCTGACGAGCCTGAACCTGATCATGCAGCTGCTGTTGCAATTGCTGCCGAAGAAGCGGCATTGGCGTTTGATCCACGCGTAAAACAAAGTGATGGTGCAAGCTATGACAGTCACTATGGTGTTCGTGTTTACGGTAATAGCCACGGCATGCTAGCCAGTTATGCCTCTAGTCGTCATAGCATTAGTTGCTGTGTGATCGGTGAAGGTAAAAACGGCAATATGGAGCGTGATTACAGCTATACTACCTCACGTTTAGCCTCTGATATGTGGACGCCTGAACGTGTCGGTCGTCATGCAGCAGAGCGTACCGTAAGCCGAATTGATCCACAAAAACTGACCACGCGTGAAGCACCAGTAATGTTTGCTGCTGATATTGCAACAGGGTTATTTGGTCATTTAGTGATGGGTATCAGCGGCGCTAATTTATACCGCAAATCATCGTTTTTACTTGATAAACTCGGTGAGCAGGTTTTCCCTGAGTGGTTAAATATCAGTGAGCGTCCGCATATTCTACGTGGTATGGCAAGTACCCCGTTTGATAGTGAAGGTTTGGCAACTTATGATCGTGAAATCATCACCGATGGTGCATTGCAGACGTATTTATTGACCAGCTATGCGGCGCGTAAAATGAAGATGCAGCCAACGGGCCATGCGGGTGGTATTCATAACTGGCTAGTATCATCAACCGGTGAAAGCTTTGAGCAAATGCTGAAGAAGATGGATCGTGGTTTGTTGGTGACAGAGTTAATGGGTCAAGGGGTTAACATTATCACTGGCGATTACTCGCGTGGTGCTGCTGGCTTCTGGGTTGAGAATGGTCAAATTCAATATCCGGTTTCTGAAATTACCATTGCTGGTAACCTGAAAGATATGATGCAAAATATTGTTGCCATTGGTAGTGATACTGAAACGCGCAGTCAGATACTTACCGGATCAATGTTATTAGATTCAATGAAAATTGCGGGTGAATAATCGTTGTTAATGACGTGATTTATGCGCAATAAAAAAGTCCAAATCAAGCACTTGATTTGGACTTTTTTTATCAATGGATTATCACGTATTAAGGCGTAATAAAGACAGTTGCTAAGCCTAAAAACACCATTAAGCCGACAATATCGGTACAGGTTGTGAGTGCCATACCGCCTGCAAGTGCGGGGTCAATTTTGAGTTTTTTTAGCCCAATAGGAATTAATACTCCAGCGACACCAGCAACAAATAAGTTTGCTAGCATTGCTCCAGCCATGATCGCGCCAAGTATCAAGCTGCCTTTCCAGACAAACACCACCAAGCCGATAATTAATGCCCATACTAAACCATTAATTAACCCCACTCGTGCTTCTTTACTTAGTAGCCAGCGAGTGTTGGTATCACCGATATGACCAACAGCAAGACCACGAATAACCAGTGCCACGGTTTGGTTACCTGCCACACCACCCATTGATGGTACAATTGTCATCAATACCGCTACAGTCGCCATCTGTTGTAAAGTGTGTTCAAACATATTGGAAACAGAGGCTGCTGCTAAGGCTGTAAGAACATTCACACCTAACCAAATACTACGACTTTTAGCCGATTTTAATACTGGTGCAAAGGTATCTTCGTCGTCATCCATACCAGCCATGGACATCATTGAGTGTTCTGCTTCTTCACGGATCAAGTCAACCACGTCATCGATAGTGATACGGCCGACAAGGTGATTATTAGCATCAACAACAGGGGCTGATATCCAATTTCGACGTTCAAAAATATTGGCAATTTCACTGTCAGCCATATCAACCGCAATCGCTTCATCAGCATCTTCCATTACATCTTTAATTTCGATGTCAGGTTGAGTGGTGATCAAGGTTGATAGAGATAAGTGACCAATTAAAATTTGTTTTTCATCAATGACATACAGTGAATCGGTTGCTTCTGGAAGTTCACCACGCATACGTAAATAACGTAATACCACATCGGCAGTTACATCACCACGAATCGTGATAAAGTCAGTACTCATCATGCCACCGGCTGTATCTTCCGGATAAGCGAGTGCTGTTTCGATACGATGACGATCGATGGCATCCATTTGTGCCAATACTTCTTGGTAGCGCTCATCAGAGAGGCTACGAAGTACGTATGCGACATCATCGCTTTCCATCCCCTCGGTAACGGCAGCCAGCTTTTCTGGCTCCATTTGCGAGACGATGCCATCTTTTACATCTTCAGAAAGTTCATCAAGAATTTCACCTTGTTCTTCTGGATCCGTCAATTGCCATAAGACTTGACGTTCTTTCGGTGGTGAGGCTTCTAACAGATGAGCAATGTCCTCCGGCTCCATATCTTGGAGTAACCGGCGAACATGGACAAACATACCATTTTCAAGCGCTTTGTTGACTTCTTGGAGTGTGTGATGGGTTTGATCTTGTTCTAATACATCCGCCATAGGTATTAGGCCCACTTATATTTGATGGCGCAATAAGCTGAATTTTAACGTAATCGGTTAGCCTTTGTCTTGTGCTGATTGATATTTAATTAGCCATAAGATGACAAAGTATGGGCGATACGTATGATAATCATGGTGAGATAGCTACATTTCATGCTTTTTCTCTACCAAATACGTATTAAAAGGCGTATTTGATGATCACATATTACATGCAAAAAAAGTCATTTAACTAAAAAGCAAATCACAATTCACTGGCAATCATTAATTGTTAATGAGATAGGTTGCTAATTATCTTCATCAAATCCAGCTTCAATGAGATTTGTAACCGCAATCAAGGCTGATTGAGCATCTTGACCTTTAGCGCTAACCATTATTTTTTGGCCTTGCGCGGAATCAAGCATTAATAGCCCCATTACACTGTCGGCAGTAGCACTGTTAGCGCCATTAGTGATAGTAATAACGGCTTCAAAGCTTTGGGCTAGCTCAACCAACTTAATTGCGGCTCGAGCATGAAGCCCGAGCCGGTTACGTATAAATAATTCACGACTAATGGTCATTTATAATTTTCCAGCGTGCGGTGACGTACCTGCACTTGTTGGCCTTGCTGGATAAAATACTCGGCAAGTTGCTGGGCGATATAAACTGAACGGTGTTGACCGCCAGTGCAGCCGATAGCGACTGTAACATAACTACGGTTATTCTTTTCTAGCATCGGTAACCACGTTTCAATGAAATTACGCAATTGATAGTTAAGCTTATTCACTTCAGCATGGGCGGCTAAGAAATCTTTTACGCCTTGATCAAGACCTGTTTGTGGTTTGAGTTCTGGCACCCAGTGCGGGTTTGGTAAGAAACGGACATCAAAGACGTAATCAGCATCTGAAGGGAGGCCATGTTTAAACCCAAAAGATTCAAACACTAAAATCAATTCACGCGCTTCACGACCAAGCACTCGCGCGCGTACCGTTTCACTTAAATCGTGAATCGAGCGGTTGGTGGTATCAATAACCAGATCGGCATGTTCTTTAAGATCGCTCAGCAATACGCTTTCAGATTGGATCGCTTGTTCTAAGCTCATGTTATGACGAGATAGGGGATGTAAGCGGCGAGTTTCACTGTAGCGTTTGACCAGTTCTTTATCATCAGCATCAAGAAAAATAACGTTGATATCAACATCACTGGCTAAATTTTTAAAAATGGCTTCAAGCTCACCTTGATGGGGTGGCATATTACGAATATCGATACTAACCGCAATGTCTTGTTCGTTATTGGCAATATCATTTACAAATTGTGGCAGTAGGTGTACGGGAAGGTTATCAACACAGTAATATCCTAAATCTTCTAGTACGCGTAGCGCGACCGATTTTCCCGAACCTGAACGGCCACTAACAACCATTAACCTCATGGTTTAGCTACCTTTTTTTTTGGGTTTGTAGGGGCTGATTTATTGTTCATCAATCAGTATGTCATATAATTCTTGATCGGTTGTTGCATTGCGTAATTGCTTGCAAATTTTCTTATTACCCAATTTTTCAGCCATGCTTGCGAGGGTCGATAAGTGTTCTTTGCATTGCTCTTCAGGAACTAAAAGGGCAAATAACAGATCAATCGGTTGACCATCAATGGCATCAAAGTCTATGGGTTGCTGGCATTGAATAAGCACTGCAATCGCATGATCACTATTACTGATTCGGCCATGAGGGATCGCAATACCATTACCAATACCTGTGGTACCCAATTTTTCACGATTGAGCATACATTCAAATAATGGTTGTGGATTTTGATCAAGATGTGTTGCCGCGATCTCACTGATGAGCTCTAGCGCGCGTTTTTTACTGGAGCAAGGGACTGCACTTTTAGTACAGTCCAAGCTCAATACGTTACTCAGTTGCATGATTAGTGACTATTGAGTTTATCTTTGTGTTTGTTTAATTGACGGACCAGTTTATCAGTCAATTCGTCAATCGCGGCATACATATTTTCAGAATCAGCCTTAGCGTGGATTTCTCCTGAATTTATATGTAATGTTGCTTCAGCAATCTGTTGCAGCTTTTCGACATTTAAGATCACTTGAACATTATTTATTTTGTCGAAAAAACGCTCTAATTTTTCAAACTTGGTACTGACATATTCGCGCAAAGAATCGGTTACATCAACATGGTGTCCGGTAATATTGATTTGCATAGACGTCTTCCTTTTGTTGGCGCTGATCTGGGTTAGATCAGACATTTTCGCTGATTTGATGGCGGAATTCCAAGCGATTCACGGTATTTAGCGATAGTTCGCCTTGCAACCATGATCCCTTGTTCTGCCAATAAAGTCGCAATTTTGCTGTCACTCAGGGGTTTAGCCTGATTTTCAGCAGCAACAAGTTTCTTCACCAGTGCGCGAATAGCAGTCGATGAACATTCACCGCCATTATCCGTACTGACATGACTTGAGAAGAAGTATTTCAATTCAAAGATACCCCGAGGCGTATGCATATATTTTTGGGTTGTGACTCGGGATATGGTGGATTCGTGCATTTCAACCGCAAGAGCAATGTCGTTAAGTACCATCGGTTTCATGGCTTCTTCACCAAACTCAAAAAAGTCTTGTTGTTGTTCAACAATACAGCGAGCAACCTTCAATAAGGTTTCATTACGACTTTCAAGGCTTTTAATCAGCCATTTGGCGTCTTGGAGGTGGGTACGAATAAACTGACCATCAGCACTATTACGAGTGTTATTACTTAATGCGGCATATTGCTGATTAACTTTGATGCGTGGAATACTATCAGGATTAATGCTAACGACCCATTTACCGTGCTCTTTAAAGACCGATACATCAGGAATAACGTATTCAGTTTCAGAGGAAACGACGCGGTTGCCTGGGCGAGGATCTAAGCTATGAATCAACTCCATTACCGCTTTAAGCTCTGGCTCTTTAAGTTTGGTTTCACGCATTAGCTGACGATAATCACGATTACCTAATAAATTAATGTGCTCGCGTAATAGCACTTTAGCTTCAGCAAGCCATTGGGTCTGCTCTGGATAAGTGGCAAGTTGGAGCAATAAACATTCTTGTAAATTGCGTGATGCTACTCCGAGAGGATCAAATTGCTGTACTCGTTTTAGAACGGCTTCGACTTCATCAAGCTCAACCTCTAGATCTTCATTCTCGAAATTTTCTAAAATTTCAGTGGTGGTACAGCTGAGGTAACCTTTTTCATTTACCGCGTCAATAATGGCAGTTGCAATCGCTAAATCAGTTTCACTAAATGGAGTGAGGTGGACTTGCCACATTAAGTAGTCTTGCAATGACTCGGTGGTTTCCCCTTGATAAACAGGTATATCATCATCAAGGGCTATGCCAGTGCTGCCAGTACCTGCACTATAGACATCATCCCAGGTACTATCGACAGGAAGTTCTGTTGGCAGTTCACGGGTTTCAAGAGCTTCTGCGGTATCAAAACTCTCAATGTCATCAAGGTTTTCGTTAGTATCGTTGGTGGTGGTTTCAGCAGTTGAGGTTTCATTGTTAGTACTTACTTCATCTGCATCAACTGTCTCATCGAGCTCTAGGAGAGGGTTACCATCAAGCGCTTCTTGGATCTCTTGTTGAAGTTCCAATGTAGATAGCTGCAACAAGCGAATTGCTTGTTGTAGCTGAGGCGTCATTGCTAACTGTTGACCGAGCTTAAGTTGGAGCGAAGTTTTCATTAACGTTGATACACCTTATTGTTATTGTTGTTATTCTCTGTAATCAATAGCCAATGGTGAATGCTAGAGACGGAACTGATCACCAAGATAAACCCGTTTAACATGCTCATGGTTAAGAACATGATCTGGCGTACCATTAGCAATAAGGTGTCCTTGGCTTACAATATAAGCATGTTCACAGACATCCAGTGTTTCACGAACGTTATGGTCCGTAATTAATACCCCTAATCCACGATCTCGCAAATGTTTAATGATTTTTTTGATATCAATCACTGAAATAGGGTCGACACCAGCAAACGGTTCATCCAGTAAAATAAACTTAGGATTAGCCGCTAGTGCGCGCGCAATTTCAACTCGACGGCGCTCACCACCTGATAATGCTTGCCCCAAACTATCGCGAATATGTTGAATATTAAACTCATCTAATAATTCTTCCGCTTTGTCTTGGCGGTCTTCTTTGGTGAGTTCTTTGCGTGTTTCTAATACTGCCATTAAATTATCATAGACGGTTAAACGACGAAAAATTGAAGCCTCTTGGGGTAGATAACCAATACCCATGCGTGAGCGGTTATGCATCGGCTGGAGACTAATATCTTCATCATCAATGGTGATCGTGCCTTCATCACGGCTCACTAAGCCAACGATCATATAAAACGAGGTGGTTTTACCAGCACCATTTGGACCAAGTAAACCAACAATTTTCCCTGATTCTACCTCAAGGCTGACATCGGAAACGACTTTGCGTCCGTTGTAACTTTTTGCAAGGTGTTCAGCTTTTAGAATAGCCATAAATACTGTTTATTTCTTATTATTGTTTAATTGACTTGGTAAGATCACGGTGGTGACTCGCTCTTGGTTACCGCTTTCTGCTACCAAACGTTGGTCGCGAATATTGTAAGTAATAATATTACCTTTAATGTTGCTACCATCTTGATTAAGCTCAGCTTTACCTGTCATTTTTAGACGTTCAGTCGAGGTTTCATAACGCATTTTAAGCGCTTCACCGTCAAGTGGTTTACCGTCTTCCATTATTTGATGGAATGTGGCTGGTTTTCCATATGCCATAATGGTTTGTTGCTGTGATTTCGCGTTTGGTCGTGTGACAACGACTTTATTGGCGCGAATATCAATCGTACCTTGGCGTAACTTAACATTACCGATAAAAGTGACGATATTATTAGGCATATCAACTTGTTGACTGTCTGAATCAATATAAATGGGTTGTTTAGTATCACTTTTCATCGCCCATGTTGGTGCACTGATACACAACAAGCATAGTAGAGTACTAATTTTTAGTCGGTTCATATCTACCTTTTACATTTTTTAGAAGAGTAGCCACATTTCGATTCATATTGCCTTTCATACCGTCGCCTTCATTTTGAAAAACAGGGCCATTGATAGTGACATGATCGTTGGTATCAAAATCTTTATTGACTAAATTTAAGCGTAAATTATCGGTTTTAATAACCTGAATATCAGAATCAGGTAATAAGTTAAAAATACGTACATTACCTTGTAAATGTAAGATTTTATCTTGTTCTAGTTTGGCAGTGTTAGCGCTTACTCGCCATTCTGCATTTTGGCCCTGTTTAAACACCCACAATACGGGTTTGGTAAACGTCGTGATACCACTGACGTTGAAGTGTTCAAGGTGGTCGGCATCAATTTGATATTGACGCATGCCTTTTAAATCAAAGCTAGTGTTACTGACTTTATTACCAATAAACATTGGTTTTTCGTCATTAGGAGCTACTTGAACGTCTTGTCGCCAATGTTGTTCAAGTAGGTAGTAGCCGAGCCATGCACATATAATCATTAACAGTACATAGAATAGCTTTTTAAAAGTCATAGACTTAAGCCTTTATTGTCTTTAGGTGTTACCGATAATTGTTAGGTATATAATAGCGTTACATGACACCGGCTTTAAGCAAATCGTGCATATTGAGCGCCCCGACTAATTGGTTGTTTTCGGTCACCAATAAGCCATTAATTTTGTTATCTTCCATTAATTTTAGCCCTTCTGCGGCTAATAGCTGTGGTGAAATCGTTTGTGGGTTGCTTGACATGACTTCGCCAATACTGGTGTTGTGAATATCAACATGATTATCCAATAAGCGTCGTAAATCACCATCAGTAAAAATACCACGTAATTGTTGGTTATGATCAACAATTGCCGTCATTCCTAGGCCTTTGTGCGATATTTCTAACAGCGCATCTTTAATACTGGCATGTTCTTCAATCATAGGCAGCAACTCACCACGATGCATCACATCAGCAATGCGAAGTAATAATTTGCGACCTAACGCACCCCCAGGATGAGACAGTGCAAAGTCATCAGCAGTAAACCCGCGCGCTTCCATCACTGCAATAGCAACCGCATCGCCCATTACAAGGGTGGCTGTGGTACTTGAGGTTGGCGCGAGATTGAGTGGACAAGCTTCTTTATCTACTGTTACTTGAAGATTCACTTGTGCCATTTTAGCCATGCTTGATTCTGGCTGGCCAGTCATGCTAATCATCGCAATGCCAAGGCGTTTAATTACCGGCAGTAACGCCAGAATTTCGGTTGCTTCGCCGGAGTTTGAAATCGCAATCACAACATCACTTTTTTTGATCATACCAAGGTCGCCGTGGCTAGCTTCACCAGGATGAACAAAAAAAGCCGGGGTTCCAGTGCTAGCCAATGTTGCTGCTATTTTACGTCCAATGTGACCTGATTTCCCCATCCCCATAACGATCACTTTACCTTGGCAATGAAGGATTAACTCACACGCAAGAGTAAAGCTGTTATCAATGTAATGACGAATTTTTTCAAGGGCTTGTAATTCAGTATCGAGTACTTTTTTACCATGGCTGCAAAAATCAAATTGACCAGACATCTGTGGACGCTCCTGTTATGCGGCAACATTTAGAAATAAGAAAGCTTGATAAGCAACAAAACAAACGACCAATATACCGCCTTCAACACGATTAATTTGACGGCGTTTACCGAGTGCCATTACCAGTAATAGGATTGAAACAGCCAACATAACATAAAAGTCACGATCCATCGCTAATGGGCTTAATGCGGATGGATTGAGTAGTCCAGGAATACCCATTACCGCTAAAATATTAAAAATATTAGAGCCAATAATGTTACCCACCGCCATATCATCTTCGCCTTTAAAGACGCTTGCTACTGATGCTGCCAGTTCAGGTAGACTGGTACCGACGGCAATAATGGTTAAACCAATCACTAAATCACTCATACCGAAGTATTTAGCGATAGTAACCGCAGAGCCTACTACCATGTCTGATGAGTATAATAAAATCCCTAAGCCAATCAAAACCCAAATAATTGCTTTGGTGTTACTCACGCCTGTTGGAATATCGGCTTGTTGTTCTTCAAGTAAAGGATCGGTTTTGCTATCACGGCTTATTTTCATCATTACGATTAAGAAAATGCCAAACAGTACCGCGAGAATAATCCCTTCATTACGGCTTAAATAGTTATCCCATAAAATAGCCCCTGCGATAACTGTCACTCCAAGCATGATAGGTAATTCACGGCGAATAATGGTCGAACTAATACTTAATGGTTTTATGATGGCTGTAATACCAAGAATTAATGCAATATTGGCAATGTTTGACCCTAATACATTACCAACTGCGGTATCGGTTTTATCAGCAAGTGCTGCGGTCGCCGATACCATCATTTCTGGTGCTGAGGAGCCCATAGCAAGAATAGTCATACCTATAACCAGTGGTGCAACCCCAAAATTTTTCGCTAATGCAGCCGCGCCATATACTAATCTATCGGCACTCCACACCAGTAAAGCTAACCCGACACAGAGCAACACAATGGCTTCTAGCATGTTAATTCCTTTTCAGTACGACTCGCTAAAATAGCGAATTTCAATCAATTGATGAGAGATTTCCAATTTGAGTTGCTAATTTTGACGTTAACTCATGCAAAAGGGAAGCATAAGCCAATACTAATTATCATCTTGAAACGGTTTTATGATGGCTGACTTGATTAACAGCAACTGAATTAAAGCGGATTAAGGCTGCAAATGAGGCCGTGGTTGTTTATACTTTAAAAACGATGTTTTATTGTGTGTGGTTAAGATGTATTTGATTGGTTTTCGGTTGAATTTGTCCAGTTAATGTCGCTTTTGTCGCAAATGTATTATTTTTAATAAAAATTCACTATTTAAGTGCGATAAAGCCTCGCTTAGGTTGAGTTGGCTGCTAATTCCTCATATTATCAGCGCTCTTTTTTTATGATATACACTGATTATTTTTAAGTTATTTATTATCAAGTGGCTTATAGCGCTATTGTGCTAAATAACATCAATATTCATCGTTTACGCAAGCTAGTTAGCAAGAGGTAACCTAAATATAATGCTCAATGATGATGTACTTGTTTCGATTAAAAATATGACCTTCTCTCGTGGCGAACGGCTTATTTTTGATGATATTAGCCTTGATATTCCACGTGGAAAAGTTACCGCGATCATGGGACCGTCAGGAATCGGCAAAACGACCTTATTACGCTTAATTGGCGGCCAGATTGCGCCCAACAATGGTGAAGTGTGGTTTGATCAATGGAATATTCCGACCTTGCGTCGCCGCGAACTTTATCAAGCTCGTAAGCGAATGAGTATGCTATTTCAATCAGGGGCATTATTTACGGATATGACGGTGTTCGATAATGTCGCATTCCCGTTGCGAGAGCATACTCAGTTACCTGAAGATTTATTGCGAACTCTAGTGCTACTAAAATTAGAAGCGGTTGGCTTACGTGGTGCAGCACAATTGATGCCAAATGAGTTATCGGGCGGTATGGCACGTCGAGCAGCATTAGCACGTGCAATTGCCCTTGATCCCGATTTAATGATGTACGATGAACCTTTTGTTGGCCAAGATCCTATCACTATGGGGGTGTTGGTAAAATTAATTCGTGATCTTAATCAGGCGTTAAATATTACCTCAGTAATTGTATCGCATGATGTGCCTGAAGTGATGAGTATTGCTGATCATGTGTATATTCTCTCTGGTGCTAAGATCATTGGCTGTGGTACTCCCGATCAATTGCGTGCAGATACCAATCCTCAAGTGCGTCAATTTTTAGATGGTGATGCAGATGGCCCAGTGCCATTTCAATTTCCAGCACAGCCGTTAGGTGATGATTTATTTGGTTAATTAATGTAGCGCACTGATTGGCATTAGGGTCGCGGTGCATGACAACAGAGAATATGAGCAAAAAATGATAATTGATGCGATTTCCCGATTGGGACGAGCGACTATCGAAAAGTGTCAAGCCTGCGGTCGTGCAAGTTTGATGTTATACGGCGCACTAGTATGTAAGCCGCAACCGATAAAAATGTTGCCATTATTGATCAAGCAACTGTATTCAGTTGGGGTGTTATCAATGGCGATTGTTTTAGTGTCGGGATTATTTATCGGTATGGTACTAAGCCTGCAAGGTTATCTGGTATTAGCCGGTTACGGTGCCGAAACCAGTCTTGGACAAATGGTGGCATTATCGTTATTGCGTGAATTGGGTCCGGTAGTGACGGCACTATTGTTTGCCGGCCGTGCTGGATCTGCATTAACCGCTGAAATTGGTCTAATGAAAACCACCGAGCAATTATCGAGCATGGAAATGATGGCGGTTGATCCGCTGCGTCGTGTGATTGCGCCACGTTTTTGGGCTGGTGTTATTTCAATGCCATTGTTAGCGTTGATGTTCTCTTTAATTGGACTCTGGGGTGCACAATTAGTTGGTGTTGACTGGAAAGGGATAGATTACGGCAGTTTTTGGTCGGTGATGCAGTCATCGGTTGATTTCAGTACTGATATTGGTAATAGCATTATCAAATCGGTGGTATTTGCTATCGTGATAACATGGATTGCTGTCTTTAATGGCTATGATGCCGTACCCACCTCTGAAGGGATCAGTCGTGCGACAACCCGTACCGTGGTTAATTCATCATTGGCGGTATTGGGACTTGATTTTGTGTTAACTGCACTAATGTTTGGTAGCTAAACATTCACTTAGCCGCATCTATACGACGGCATAAATTAGATGGATAAAGATAATGCAACAAAATAGACGATTAGAATTGTGGGTTGGTGTATTTATGCTAGCCGGCATCAGTGCTTTATTAGTATTGGCGTTTAAAGTCGCTAATGTTCAAAGTTTTGGTAGTACAGAAACCTATACCCTAAAAGCGCATTTTGACAATATCGGTGGTTTAAAAGTACGTTCTCCAGTTAAGGTTGGCGGAGTTAATGTCGGTGAAGTGACATCGATTACGTTAGATAAACATACTTATGTACCGATTGTGACCTTAGCAATAAATAAAAAGTTTGGTTACTTCCCTGAAACCAGCTCTGCATCGATTTTAACTTCAGGCTTGTTGGGCGAACAGTATTTAGGTATTCGTCCTGGATTTATTGATAGCGATACTGAAATGTTACATAACGGCGATTTAATTGAAGACACTAAATCTGCGTTAGTATTAGAAGATATGATTGGTCAAGTGCTGTATAGCCTTGGCGGTGATAAGAAATAACGAGGAGAACAACCATGAAATTTATACGAGGCTTAATGCTGTGTTTAGTTGCTGTTCCAATGTTGGCGCAAGCAGCAACAGTTGATCAGACCAATCCTTATAAAATGATGGATAAAGTATCTGCACATTTATTTGGTACGCTAAAAGCGGAACAGAAAAAAATTCAAGCTAATCCCGAAGAACTTCGAGTGATCGTAAAGCAAGAATTATTACCTTATATTAATGCCCGTTATGCAGCATACAAAGTATTAGGGGCTAACTTACGTAATACCACTGCTGAGCAACGTGATGCCTTTACTGCTGCTTTCACAGATTACTTAGTGGCATCGTATGCGCAAGTACTGACTCAATATACCGATCAAAAAATCGAGCTCGAATCACCAAAACCGGTACCTGCTGATCGCAGTATTATTTCAGTTCGAGTCGATATTATTGATCCACAACGTCCGCCTATTCGTCTTGATTTCAAATTACGTTTGAATAAAAAAACCAAAGAATGGCAGGGATTTGACATGGTAGCTGAAGGTGTCAGTATGCTTTCAACTAAGCAAAGTGAATGGAGTGGTCAATTACGCACCAAAGGTATTGATGCGGTGACACAAAGTTTACGTGATTTGGCTGCGAAACCGATCCACATTGAGAAAAACTAATCATGGCTGTTAATCAGATTAGTTGGCAAGTTATTGCTGATGGGCAATACCGCTTGTCAGGGTCGCTAGATCGTGACACAGTGCCTGCTTTTTGGCGCCAAAGAAACCAATGGATGCCACATAATAAGCAGTTAACACTCGATCTTGCTGACTTGTCTCGAGTAGACTCGGCTGGCATGGTAATGTTGCTGCATTTATGCCAGCAACTTAAGCAAACGGGAAGTAACGTGATGTTACATAATATCCCTCAAGAGCTTAAGACGCTGTTTCGCTTAAGCCATATCGAACCAATGTTAACAGCTTGCATGGAGTAAGTTGTAGAGAGGATAGCTCGTGGAAATCTCTGAGATTAAACAAATTCTAGAAGCCGCTTTAGATGTCGATGAAGTCATCGTTACAGGCGAAGGTAGTCACTACCAAGTGATTGCTGTGGGTACATTATTTGACGGCATGAGCCGCGTTAAAAAACAACAAACAATTTATGGTCCATTAATGGATCGTATTGCTGCAAACGACATTCACGCGTTAAGTATTAAAACATACACGCCTGAAGAGTGGGCGCGTGATAAAAAATTAATGTCGTTATAGAGAGCTAAATGATGCAAAAGTTTCGTATTCAGGGCAGCGGCCCATTAAGCGGTGAAGTGGCTATTTCTGGCGCTAAAAATGCAGCATTGCCAATTCTATTTTCCGCTTTACTTGCTGAAGGTCCAGTAGAAATTGCTAATGTGCCTCAGTTACGCGATATTGATACCACCATGGAATTACTGTCACGTTTAGGCGTGAAAGTGTCGCGTAATGGTTCATCAGTTGATATTGATGCTAGCGATGTTAACGAGTTTTGTGCGCCGTATGATCTTGTGAAAACCATGCGCGCATCGATTTGGGCATTAGGTCCTTTAGTGGCACGCTTTGGTCAAGGTCAAGTGTCATTACCGGGTGGTTGTGCAATTGGTGCCCGCCCAGTCGACTTACACATTGTGGGTCTTGAGCAGCTTGGCGCAACCATCACTCTTGATGAAGGCTACGTGAAAGCGTCTGTCGATGGCCGTCTTAAAGGCGCGCATATCGTGATGGATAAAGTCAGTGTTGGCGCAACAGTAACTATCATGTCTGCGGCGACACTTGCTGAAGGCACGACGGTGATTGAAAACGCAGCCCGTGAACCAGAAATTGAAGATACAGCGGCATTCTTAAATGCCATTGGCGCTAAAATTACCGGTGCAGGTACGGCAACGATTACGATCGAAGGTGTTGATCGTCTTGCTGGTGGTTACCATGAAGTGGTTGCTGATCGCATTGAAACCGGTACATTCTTAGTTGCTGCTGCGGTTTCTGGTGGCAAGATTGTGTGCCGCAATACTAAGCCTGAACTGCTTGAAGCGGTATTGGCTAAGCTAGAAGAAGCTGGCGCACTGGTTGAAACTGGCGCTGATTGGATCAGTCTTGATATGACTGATCGTGAGCTTAAAGCTGTGAATATTCGCACCGCGCCGCACCCAGGTTTCCCAACTGATATGCAAGCGCAATTTTCGTTATTAAACCTAATGGCGAAAGGCACAGGTATTATCACTGAAACGATTTTTGAAAACCGTTTTATGCATATTCCAGAGCTTATCCGCATGGGTGCTCACGCTGAAATCGAAGGTAACACTGTTATTTGTGGTGATACTGATGGCTTAAGTGGCGCGCAAGTGATGGCAACAGATTTACGTGCATCAGCAAGCCTTGTGATTGCGGGTAGTATTGCTAAAGGCGAGACCATTGTTGATCGTATTTACCATATCGATCGTGGTTATGAGTTCATCGAACAAAAGTTTAGTGCACTTGGCATGAATATCGAACGTATTTCTGCATAAACCATTTTGGTTTAGCTCTAAAGTGTTAATAAAAAACCTCGCATATTGTGCGAGGTTTTTTTATTGCTACTTTTATTATTTATTTGATATCAATTACTAATGCTAATGATTGGCTATTTGGGTGGGTTCGCCATTGGCGGCCGATTAGCAACAGTGACTGGAATCATCATCGGTTTACCGTCACGTAATATCTTCACTTGAATATGCGTGCCTGGGCGAATATCTGTCACGATATCACGGACACTTTGAACATTAGTGACTTCTTTACCTGCAATTTCAATCACAATATCATTTTTCTTAAATCCAGCTTTTGATGCCGGACCGGTTGGGTCCATACCATCAACGATAATGCCATTGACCTTGGCTACATCATAAAGCCGTGCCATTAATGGATTGATCTCACGCCCTTGAATACCGATCCAACCGCGAATCACGCGACCATCAGCAATTAATTTTTGCATGATCTTAATCGTTAGCTGATACGGAATAGCGAATGAAATACCATAGGTTTCGATATTGGTTGCCTGTTGGAAAGAGGCGGTATTAATACCAACTAATTCTCCGCGAGTATTGACTAATGCACCGCCGGAATTGCCTTTATTAATCGCAGCATCCGTTTGCAGAAAATCTTGCGGGCCATAGAAACTCATACCTGATCGGCCAGTGGCTGAGATGATACCAAAGGTCGTGGTTTGACCGAGATTGTAAGGGTTACCAATTGCCAGAACCACATCACCAACAGCGGCTTTATATTGCGGGTTAACAGGAATGACGGGTAAATTATCGGCATTAATTTTTAATACCGCTAGATCGGTTAATTGATCTAAACCGATCAATTGCGCATTGAGAACACGGCCATCTTGTAGGGCAACAATGATTTGATCTGCATGGGCAACCACATGGTAATTAGTGACGATATAGCCTTTATCACTCATGATAACGCCAGATCCTAACCCTTGGGTCCGTAACTCACGTTCTTCGCTATTACTGTTGTCATAGCGGCGATTATAAATATTAACCACGGCTGGTGAAGCGCGGCGAACGGCATAATTAAAAGAGAGTGGGGTTGAACCGTTATCGGGTAATGATAAGGACACTGGCGTCGTTGGACGTAAATCAGGGACGGCAATCAGCACTATAATTGCAGTAATAAGGCCAAGAGCAATAGAGCGACCAAGAAATGCCAGCATTAACTGTCCTTATAAAATGAGAAATAAAAAAGGTGCCAACAGAATAGCACCCCCTCTAGAGCGAGACCAACTTTTGGCACGATTGTGATGGTTAAATTAACGCAATATTATTCGTGTCGTGATCGCGAATATAATGATGGTTAACGAATAATAATATATAACACATTATTGCCTCGTTGAATTTCAAGAGCGATCACTTGCGGTGGGTGCTGCAACAGTTTACGCAATTGGTTAAGGTTACTAATTGGAGTGCGATTGAGCCCAATAATAATGTCACCTTTGCGCAGCCCTGATCGCGCCGCGAGTGAACCTTGAGAGACTTTACTTACTTCAACGCCGTGAGGCTTACCGTTAACTGTAACATCAGTGAGTTGGGCGCCGGTTAAGTTAGTGTGAATATCATCAGCTTTAACAATATTATTTTCACTGGCACCCAGAGTCACCGTAAATTGTTGTAACTTACCATTACGCATAACTTGTAAGGTTAATGTTTTTCCTGCTCCAAGTGTGGCAACTTTGGCACGTAACTCACTGAATGAGCGAATAGGATTGCCATTGACTTGAGTAATAATATCACCCGCTTTTAAGCCTGCTTTTTGTGCTGCTGAATTAGGCATAACTTGGTTTACAAACGCACCCTTATTAGTGCTATAACCAAAGGTTTTGGCAAGTTCTGGTGTCAGTTCACGACCTTGAATGCCAAGGGTTCCTCGCTGAACACGACCAAATTTAATTAATTGTGAGGTAAGGTTATTGACCATATTTGATGGAATGGCAAATCCAATCCCGACATTGCCTTTATTGGGTGCCAGTATTGCGGTATTAATGCCGATCAGCTCACCGTTAAGGTTTATCAATGCGCCACCAGAGTTACCACTATTGATTGCCGCATCGGTCTGAATGAAATCTTCTATATTTTCAAGGTTCAATCCACTTCGACCTAATGCTGATACTATGCCTGAAGTCACCGTTTGTCCGAGCCCAAAAGGATTACCAATCGCGATCGCAAAATCACCTACTCGTAATTTATCTGAATTAGCTAATTTAAGCGCGGTCAGTTTTTGAGGGGTTTGTATTTGCAGTAAGGCAATATCCGATGCTTTATCACTGCCAATCAATTTAGCCGTGACTTCATGACCGTCATAGAGTTGTACTAGTATTTTATCGGCATTATTGATTACATGCTGGTTGGTAACAATATAGCCTTGGTTGGCATCAATGATCACTCCAGAACCTAAGCCGCGAAAAGGGCGCTCTTGAACTTGTTCGGCAGGAAAATTGGGACCAAAGAAAAACCGATAAGCTTCAGGTAGTTGTTGCTTTGAAACTTGCTTGCCTTCAATTGCGATACTCACCACAGCAGGTGTTACTTGCTCAAGCATTGGCGCTAGGCTAGGCATCAGTTGATTATTAACAGCAACAGGTAACGCAGCATTGGCAGTGACTGGCGGCATTAGAGCGCTAATCGTTAATGCTAATGCGCTAATAACAAAAAGGTTTTTTTTACGCATGATGTAACTCCAACTTAATAAGTTAAAGTATGACTTATTTGCTGGAATTAAGTTCCCCCACGATGATGGTTTGTGGGGGGGAAGTCTTAGTATTGAGATGAGGCGCTAACTGACTTTTGCAGTAGCTTCTGTTGTGGGAATTTCATCACTTCGAACCGTTGCTGGCTTATCGTTAAATAGCCCTGTTGCACCGTTAGCATAATCACGGGGTTGATGATCCATGACTTCATCTTCAATCGGTTGAGTATTTTTAACCGACTCTAGACTGGTAATACGTTGTGCAAATGGATTATCTTGGGTCGGTAAATTTGGCATAAGTTCGGCGGACGTTTTCGCCATATGCTCATATAACTTACTGTAATCCTTAGATACGTTATCTAATAACTCCGCACTACGAGCAAAATGGTCGACCAATTCTTGGCGATATTGCTCAAGTTCATATTTTGATTTATCAAGATCTTTTTTTAGTGATATTTGTTGATTTTGGTTCTTGTTGGTAACGCGACTTACTAGGGAGCCAACAAAAATTCCAACAATGAAAATAGCAACTGCAATAATCCAACTCATAGCCATGATAATTCCTTGTAATTTGGGTGTTAATACGTGTTTTCTTAGTCAGAGTACTGTTTATTTATAAGTAATAACGCTATTACTATACCTTGAGCAGGTTGCGCATGATACTGATTCAATCATATATTATGACTATTTATGCTGCAGTTTTATGGCAATTAAGATGTAAAGGAATAACATCAAATGAATCAGCTGACGCCGCTCGACAAATACCATGCAGATCTACAACGTGTCGATTTTTTTTCCGATCCTGCTCAAGCCCAGGCGGTTGCTCATTTAGATGATCTATACCATCGATTAATTGCCCCTGCTGCTCCATCACCAGCCACGACGGAATGGCAACGGTTATGGTTAATGACTAAATCATTGTTTAAAACCACAACAACTCAAGCAGAAATCGTGCCAGTTACCGGGCTGTATTTTTGGGGCGGTGTTGGACGGGGTAAAACTTACCTGGTTGATACCTTTTATGAGTGTTTACCGACCGAACGAAAACTGCGGATTCATTTTCATCGTTTTATGTACCGTGTCCATCAGCAGTTGCAACAGCTTGATGGCACTGAAAATCCATTAGAGCATGTGGCGGATAATTTTAAACAGCACACTGATATTATTTGTTTTGATGAGTTTTTTGTCAGCGATATTACTGATGCAATGATTTTAGCAACATTACTTGATGCTTTGTTTAAACGAGGCGTTACGCTGGTGGCAACATCCAATATCGAGCCCGATGGTTTATATCGAAATGGTTTGCAACGTGCACGATTCTTACCTGCGATTGAGCTTATTAAGCAATATTGCCAAGTAGTCAATGTTGATGCTGGGGTGGATTATCGGCTACGGACATTGGTTCAGGCTGAAATTTATTACTCGCCATTAGGGCAGCAAGCGAATGCTAATTTAGCGCATTATTTTGAGCAATTGACAACGGAGCCACGCCAGCATAATAAAAGCATCATCATTAATCAGCGCTCGGTGATTGTACAACGTGAAGCAACAGGGGTGGTACAGTTTAGCTTTCAGCAGCTATGCCAAACAGCGCGCAGTCAAAATGACTATATTGAAATTGCACAGTTGTACCATACGGTATTGCTTGCCGATGTACCGCTAATAACAGAGCAAGATGCCGCGCGGCGTTTTATCGCCATGGTTGATGAGTTTTATGAGCGTAACGTGACATTAATTATCTCTGCAGCAGCGCCATTAACTGAACTTTATACCGAAGGGCGGTTATTATTTGAATTTAAACGTTGTTGTTCACGTTTAATTGAAATGCAAAGTGAACAATATTTAGCAAAACCTCATTTAATTGATGAATGACGAATACGACTTAGCCATGCAATTTGAGCCGATTAACACAGTTTTGATTGTGATTTGTTGGCCTAATTATCAATTTCAGACGGTTAATATGAAAAAAAACCATTTTTTTTGGGAAAAAAGGTGATTTTTTCCGCACCCTTCTCTATAATCTTGCGACCCACCGTACCTGTATGGCGAAAGCCAGGAGTGCCACCCACTCGAAGGGGTGATGACTGGGCTCTTAACAGAGGGATCATCATTTGATGGTTCTAGTAAGTGAAACTATTTAAATAATGGGTATTAATTAGCATGAAAACTTTCGTTGCTAAACCAGAAACTGTAAAACGTGACTGGTATGTTGTTGACGCTGAAGGTAAAACTCTAGGTCGTCTTTCAACTGAAATCGCTTCTCGTCTACGTGGCAAGCACAAGCCGGAGTACACTCCACACGTTGACACTGGTGACTACATTGTAGTTATCAATGCTGAGAAAGTAGCAGTAACTGGTGCAAAGCGTACAGATAAAATGTACCACCACCACACTGGCTTCATCGGCGGCCTTAAGTCAATCAGCTTTGATAAGCTAATTGCTAAGAAACCAGAAATGGTTATTGAAACTGCTGTTAAAGGCATGCTTCCAAAAGGTCCTCTAGGCCGTGCTATGTTCCGTAAGCTTAAAGTTTACGCGGGTACTGAGCACAACCATGCTGCACAACAGCCTAAAGTACTAGACATCTAATTGGGAATTATGACAATGGCAGAGAATCAATACTACGGCACTGGTCGCCGTAAAAGCTCAGCAGCTCGCGTTTTCATCAAACCGGGTACTGGTAACATCGTAATCAACAAGCGTAGCATCGAAGAGTACTTCAGCCGCCCAACAGCGCGCATGGTAGTTCTTCAGCCTCTTGAGCTTGTTGGCATGACTGAGAATTTTGACCTATACATCACTGTTAAAGGTGGTGGTATCACTGGTCAATCTGGTGCTATCCGTCACGGTATCACTCGTGCTCTTATGGAATACGATGAAACTCTACGTCCTGCTCTACGTTCAGCTGGCTACGTTACTCGCGACGCTCGTTGCGTTGAGCGTAAGAAAGTTGGTCTACGTAAAGCACGTCGTCGTCCACAGTTCTCTAAGCGTTAATATTACGCTTCCAGATTTTTATCTGGTTTACTGTGTACAGAAAAAGCTCAGCCCTCGGGTTGGGCTTTTTTTTTGATTGTTTTTTAGAAAGTATTGTTCATTATTGTTAATGATATATTTTCTCGCACCTCGCACCATATCTTCCATCACATTTTTAGCTAATATCTGCTGCATAATAACGATAACTTGCCTGTGTTCGATATTTACCGCTAAACAAAGGTGTGAACTTGTGAATATATTGAGCTTTACATATTCTTAAAATGTTGGCGATAAATTGAAACTGTAGCAATATTGTTACTGCGTTATGTTTGGATAGCTTTATATCTAAGCGTTAGGGATATATAAAAATAACAATCCAAGCAGGAGCTATTGGAGAAAATGGATGAGCAATGTGCGAGTAAGTAATGGAAGACGTCGCTTTCTAACGGCAACAACCTCGATCGTCGGCGGTATAGGGGCAATAGCGATTGCTGTGCCTTTTATTAAATCATGGAACCCAAGTGAGAAAGCCAAAGCCGCTGGTGCCCCCGTTGAAGTAAACATCAGTAAATTAGCTGATGGGCAAATGATTCGAGTGGAATGGCGCGGCAAGCCTGTATGGATAGTACGTCGCAGCCAAGCAGTATTACAGCAATTAGCCACTCACGATGCTCAGCTTCGTGATCCTACCTCTAAAGAGCCACAACAACCACAATATGCGCAGAATTCACATCGTTCATTAAAACCTGAAATATTTTTAGCTGTTGGTATTTGTACCCACTTAGGCTGTTCGCCGACTTATTTACCGACAAGTTTTAGTGATCAAGTGAGTGGTGTTGCTGCTGGCTTTTTTTGTCCCTGCCATGGTTCAACCTTTGATATGGCTGGGAGAGTATTTGCAGGCGTGCCCGCACCGCTTAATTTGGTGGTGCCGCCGTATCAATTTCTAGACGATAACACCATTTTGGTTGGACTTGATAAGGAGACGGTGTAATGGCTGGTTTAGTTAATTGGATTGATCAACGTCTACCTATAGTAAATGCATACCGTAAACATTTGTCTCAATATCCGATGCCAAAGAACTTTAATTTTTGGTATGTGTTTGGATCTCTAGCGATGTTGGTTCTAGTTAATCAAATCATTACCGGTATTTGGTTAACCATGAATTATGTTCCCTCAGCCGAAGGTGCGTTTGCCTCGATTGAATACATAATGCGAGATGTTGAGTATGGGTGGCTACTGCGTTATATGCACTCGACCGGAGCCTCAGCCTTTTTTGTGGTGATATATCTTCACATGTTTCGCGGCTTAATTTATGGATCTTATCAAAAACCGCGAGAGCTATTGTGGTTATTTGGCATGCTGATCTTTTTAGTGCTGATGGCTGAAGCTTTTATGGGCTATTTATTGCCATGGGGACAAATGTCTTACTGGGGGGCGCAGGTGATTATTTCACTGTTTGGTGCGATCCCTGTGATCGGTGATGATCTTACTTTATGGATCCGTGGTGATTATGTTATTTCTGGCGCAACCTTAAACCGCTTTTTTGCTCTACATGTAATTGCATTGCCGCTAGTATTGTTACTGTTGGTAGTGTTACATGTATTAGCACTGCATGAAGTAGGCTCAAATAACCCCGATGGTATCGATACCAAATTGGCTAAAGGTAGCCGAGGTGATGAGCATCAAACCCAGTTTACTTTTCATCAAGACTACACCAAAAAATACGATATTATTGATTCGATTCCGTTTCATCCTTACGGCACCGTTAAAGATCTGATTGGAGTCGCAGTATTTGCGTTGTTCTTTAGTTACGTGATCTTTTTTGCTCCTGAAATGGGCGGCTACTTTTTAGAAGCACCAAACTTTGAAGCTGCTAATCCAATGAAAACCCCTGAGCATATTGCTCCAGTTTGGTATTTCACTCCCTTTTATGCCATTTTGCGCGCCGTACCCGATAAATTGTTAGGGGTTGCTGCAATGGGAGCTGCAATCGTATTTTTGTTCTTATTACCGTGGTTTGATCGCTGTAATGTGCGCTCATTTCGTTACCGTAGCAAATTGCATTTGGCTAATTTAGTTCAATTTACCATCAGTTTTATTGGCTTGGGTATTCTTGGCTCTTTACCAGTAACACCGATATTCACCTTGTTGGCACAAATATTTAGTTTTACCTATTTCATGTTTTTTATTGTGTTGTTTTTCTACAGTAAAAATGAAGCGACTAAACCGCTACCAAAGAGGGTGACATTCAAATGAAACAATGGATTGTAGCATTACTGGTTTTGCTGCCGACATTTGCCATCGCGGGTGGTGGCAATGTGAGTTTGCAAGCCGCGAATAATGATCTGACAGATAAGGCCTCTTTGCAGCGAGGGGCACAATTGTTTGCCAATTATTGTGCAGGTTGTCATTCAACTCAATATCAACGTTATGAGCGAGTAGCCACTGATTTAGGCATTCCTGTTGAACTTATGCAGCAACATTTAATGTTTAATCCCCAAGCTAAAATTGGTGATTTAATGACAAATTCGATGTCAGAACAATATGCTGCAGCCTCATTTGGTGCGCCAACGCCAGATCTTACGATGGTGGCACGAGTGCGTGGAACCGATTGGTTATACACTTATTTACATTCTTTTTATGCTGATCCTAGCCGTCCATTTGGGGTTAATAACAGCCTTTTTCCAAGTGTTGGTATGCCACATGTGCTTGAAGAACTTCAAGGGGTACCGCGTAAGATCTATGAGACCCAGATGATCGATGGCAATCCAACTCAAGTATTAATGGGTGTTGAAACTGATGGTAGTGGCGAGTTAACCCCGCAACAATATGATGTTGCTGTTCGTGATCTGGTCAACTATTTAGATTATTCAGCTGAACCAATGAAGCTTGAACGGCAACGACTAGGGTTGTGGGTAATGGGGTTTATTGGCTTATTTTTAGTATTAACAGTGTTGTTGAAGAAAGAATATTGGCGTGATGTCCACTGATAAGGTAATCTAGTGGGTTAAGAATCTCGCAATGGGGGCTTGAGCCTCCGTTGCTTTTTGTGTATTAAATATACTGGAGGGGTTGATGGCTGTTGCTGCCAATAAACGCTCTGTGATGACTCTGTATTCTGATGCTTCAGACATCTACAGCCATCAGGTGCGTATCGTACTAGCCGAAAAAGGCGTTAGTGTTGAAATTGAGCTGGTTGATCCAATGAGCCTGCCGGAAGATCTGTTAGAATTGAACCCATACAGTTCAGTTCCAACATTGGTTGATCGCGAATTAGCGTTATACCAAGCTAACATTATCATGGAGTACTTGGATGAGCGTTTCCCTCACCCACCTCTAATGCCTGTTTATCCTGTTGCTCGTGGTAATAGTCGTTTGATGATGTACCGTGTTGAGCGTAACTGGTACTCACTGGCTGACAAGATTAACTCAGGCACTGCTGATGAAGCTGATAAAGCACGTAAGCAATTACGCGAAGAGTTATTAGCACTAGCACCTGTATTTGCTGAATACCCATTCTTTATGAGTGACGAATTTAGCTTAGTTGATTGCTACCTTGCACCACTATTATGGCGTTTACCTGAAATGGGTATTGAGCTAAGTGGTACAGGCGCTAAAGAAGTGAAGGCATATATGACGCGTGTATTTGAACGCGATTCATTCCTTGCTTCTTTAACTGAAGCTGAACGTGAAATGCGTTTAGCTGGCCAGTAATTATGGATATGGAAAATATGACGCCGCGTCGCCCTTATTTGTTGCGCGCGTTTTATGATTGGTTGGTTGATAATGATCTTACTCCACATCTCGTCGTTGATGCGATGTTACCTGGAGTAAAAGTGCCAATGGAGTTTGTGAGTGATGGTCAAATCATTCTCAATATTGCTCCTATGGCGGTGGGCAATCTAGAATTGAGCAATGAAGCTGTTAGCTTCAGTGCGCGTTTTAGTGGTCGTCCACATTCAGTTATCGTACCAATGTATGCAGTTTTGGCTATCTATGCGCGTGAGAACGGCGCTGGAACGATGTTTGAGCCTGAGGCTGCATATGATACTGAATCCGCTATCTATGATGATGAGCACGCGTCAGCAGAAGAAAATACCGATGATGTTGTGTCTCCTACAGCTTCTCCATTTGCCGTGGTGACAGAAACGGTGGATGGTGATGAGCCTGATGATGAGCCACCACGTCCTCGTGGTCGTCCAAGTTTACGTGTAGTAAAATAACGTAGTCGTTGACGAAAATAAAAACGCAGCCTTGGCTGCGTTTTTTTATGGCTGTAATAATGCGATTGCTTAATAACACTACTGTTTAATAGTTTGTGGTTTTTCAAACAGCGTAATAACGTGCTCAACACCTGAAACATTACGTGCAATATTGGTCGCTATTGCGGCTTGTTCAGGAGCAACATAACCGAGTAAAAAGACTCGTTTATTTTCAGTGATCACCTTGATTACCACATTGGTCAGTTGCTTACTAGCAATTAACTGTGATTTCACTTTGGTGGTTAACCACGCATCACGACTAATACTTGTCATGGTCAACAGTGGTCGCACTTGGATTTGATTGTAGATACGATCAACCCCTGTGATACCACGAATTTGGTCAACAAATGCTTGTTTAAGCGGTTGTGATGTTGCTTGGCCAACTAACAATACCGTGCCATCAAGGGCAACACTATCAACACTTAGTTGCTTGGTATACTTATGTGTATGAGCAACGCCTGCAATATCCATTTCTATTTTTTGATCTTGCCAGTGTTGACCACTATTGCGTGGATCTTGGGTTGAAAAAACAGAACATCCAGTCAGAGATAAGCTCGAAATAACGACAAATGCCACTAACCACTTCATCAATTAACCTTCATGATGAGGAAATAAAACTTGGTCAATTAAGTCACATAAACAATGGACTGTTAATAAATGGCCTTCTTGAATACGTGCTGTGCGTTGTGATGGAATACGAATTTCGACATCTTGCACACCAAGTAAGCCCGCCATTTCACCGCCGTCTTTACCCGTTAAAGCAATAATGGTCATATCACGAGTCAGTGCAGCTTCCATTGCTTTAATGATGTTTTTACTGTTACCACTGGTCGAGAGTACCAATAAAATATCACCGGCTTGACCAAGAGCGCGCACTTGCTTTGAAAATACTTCATCATGGTGATAATCGTTAGCGATAGCACTTAACACAGTGGTGTCTGCGGTTAATGCTAATGCGGGTAGGCTAGGGCGCTCAATTTCAAAACGATTGATTAAGCATGAAGCAAGTTGCTGAGCGTTAGCTGCAGAGCCACCATTACCACAACTTAAAATTTTATTGCCATTTAATAGGCTTTGCACCATTGCTTGAGCAGCTTTAGAAATCGCATCAGGCAGAGCTTCAGCAGCAGCGATTTGGGTTTGAATACTTTCGGTAAAACTTTCTCGAATGCTATCTAGCATGACTAACCTTCAACTAATATGTTAGTAAACCACTCAATGTGGTGATGATGGCCCTGGATAGCAATGACATCAAACCGAAATTGGCAATGCTCAATCGAGTAACCATTTTTGTGTAACCAAAAAAAAGCGGCTCGTTTGAGTTTTTGTTGTTTGCGCCAATTTACGGCTTCAGCTGCTGATCCATAGTGAGCTTGGGCTCGGTATTTTACTTCAATAAACACCAAACATTTACCTTGTCGCATGATTAAATCAATTTCACCACTACGACAGCTAAAATTTCGTGCAATAGGCGTCAGATGATGGCGGCACAAATACTGTTCCGCCATCTGTTCATAGGCTTGGCCAATCTGACGTTTATTGGGCAGAAGACTCACCATTGATAAGGTTTATGTTATCGGCTGCACTAGATGTATCAGAGGCTGCACTAGATGTATTAGAGATAGGTGCTGTTGGCATATGGGTTGCGGTCAGTGGTGTTATGCCGTGACTGCTAAACTTACCCCAATCGATTTCACGCTGTACAATACATTGATTATTAACTGATAAATCGCCAGTTTCCCCTTGTACGCTGTAATGACTATTAGCGCGCATTTCAGGTAATTTCTTGGCAATTAAGTAAGCATCCATACCAAAGGCATGTAGACGAATACTGGTATTACCTTGGTTTGGCCACAGTTGATTAAAGCGCTCCATATAACCCGGTTGTGGGTTGATCAGTAGTGGAATATCACTGACTTCAATACCGCGTAATTCACGGTTACCATTATGGTTATCAGGATTACTGCGTGAGCTAGCGTAAATCTGAGCTGGATCACCACTTGGCGGCATTGATGCTTCAATGAAAGGCTTTAGCATCATAACTTCGTTACGACTAGCAACCATATAAATCGCATCAACATGACTGCCAGCACCGGTGGTAAATGCTTGTTTAATTTGCTGAGGTATTTGAGCTCGGCTACCAAAATTTACGATCAATGCCGGCTGATTATCAAGCTGTAACCATTGTTGATTAAATGCTTGTGCAACACGTTGTCCAAAGCCATTAGATGGTACTAGGATGGCTGGATTACGATGACCTTGAGCGTAAATGCGTTCTGCAGCTTGCTGCGCTTCTTGCTCTGGTGACAAAGCAAAATAGCAAGCATTAGGTTTATTATTACTAATTTGCGGCGGCATGTTTAACGCCAGCATATTGATATGGGTGGTGTTATCTTGCTGAAATTCAGTAATAATATTTTTACGCAGTGGGCCAACAACAAACTGGGTACCGTTATGTTGTAGCTGCGCCATGATATCAGGCATTGATTGAGCTTCAGTATCATAAATATTGAGCTCATTATTGGTATCGCGGCCTTTATCATCCATCATTGAGTTAATAAAACCATCGCGAACCGCCTTACCTTGTGCGGCAAAACGACCTGAAAGTGGTAATAATAATGCGATATTATCGAGCTTAACCGCCTTCATATCGATCAATGCTTTTAGCTCTGCGGGTAGATATTGATTCGCAGGGTGATAAGGGTGGCGATGAAGCCATTGTTCAAGTGCTTGTTTAAGCTGCATCGGTTGCATGGTCGCGCTGTTTTTCAACATCGCAAGTTCAACCCAGCCTTTAAGCACACTGTCGTTATCAGTCAGCTTAACACTGCCTAATTGAGCATTGGTATAACCGCTTAGATCATGCCAAACTTGTTGCCAGTTCGCGGCTTTTTGACTTTGATCTAAATAGTAATCAAGCTTAGTACGTTCACGTGCAGCTTGGAACGGGTGGTTTAACTGTTCCAATAAGTTAGCACGTAGGGTGTAATAGCGCTGATATTGACTTTTAGTTAGCTGCCATGAAGGTTGAAAATTTAAACTATTCAGTGCCGCTTGTGGTTGACCTTGATGCTCACGTACCATTGCACGCGCAAGTTGCCATTCAGCAATTTGAGTTGGGTTCATGGACTGTTGAGATAATTTAGCAATCCATTGATCGGCTTGTTGCCATTTATTTTCGAGGATCATCGCTTTAACGGCCATGATCTCCCAGTTAATGCGCTCTGCGCCATCACTGGTGTTGACTTTACTTAAATAGGCGGCTGAGCTTTGAGCGGCTACCGCAGTGATATCCGTTAATGGTACCTGCTGGTTGTACAGGTTTGGCGTGCTACACCCTGCTAAAGCAACAGCAAGGGCTACAGGCGCCATCAGTCGTGATACACTTTTACGCTTATGGGTAAAATTGGGCATTGAATTTATTCAACTGTGACAAATTACTCTTGATATTAATTGCAGATGAGATCTTAGACAAATGAGTGAGAGCAATTCAGGCATGGTAGATGTCGCAACTTTGTACATCGTACCAACACCTATCGGTAATCTTGCTGATATAACGCAGCGCGCATTAGACGTATTAGCAAACGTAGATTTAATTGCTGCTGAAGATACACGTCATACATCGCGATTGTTGTCCCATTTCTCTATCTCGACCCGCACCTTTGCGCTTCACGATCATAATGAACAGCAAAAAGCTGACTTTTTGATTGAGAAACTTCAGGCAGGTACTAGCATTGCGCTGGTGTCGGATGCTGGTACGCCGCTGATCAGTGATCCAGGGTATCATCTTGTTAATCGCTGTCGTCATGCGGGTGTTAAAGTTGTGCCATTACCGGGCCCATGTGCTGTAATTACAGCCTTGAGCGGTTCAGGTTTACCTTCTGACCGTTTTAGTTTTGAGGGGTTTCTTCCTCCCAAAAGTAAAGGTCGCCGCGATTGTTTTCAAGCATTAGCAGACGATGCACGAACATTGATTTTTTATGAATCGCCACATCGTATTAATGATTCCCTAAGTGATATGTTAGCCGTGCTTGGCCCTGAACGCCAAGTAGTATTAGCGCGTGAGTTAACAAAAACTTATGAAACTATCCATGGCGCACCACTTGGCGAGCTAATTGACTGGTTAGCAGAAGACAGTAATCGTGTTCGTGGTGAGATGGTTATTTTAGTAGCTGGACACCGTGCGCTAAAAGATGAGTTATCAGTAGAGATTCTACGTACACTAACATTACTAGCAAAAGAATTACCGCTTAAAAAAGCGGCGGCGTTAACAGCTGAAATTCACGGTGGTAAGAAAAACGCACTCTACAAATGGGGCCTTGAAAACCTCGAGTAACGGCTGCAGTCCAATGATGCTTACTTTGCAGATTTAAACTTGAGAGCGTGGTTTTTATCACCGAATTAAAATCAGACGCTGATTTTTTGTTCAAGCTGTAACTTTGGTGATTTTTTCACTGGTAACTGTGAGCGTTGTCTTATACAATTCGCGCCGGAGTTGGTCAGGTAATCGCTGCTTCGTTGGTAACCTTCGGGAAGTCAATGGAGGGGAGGAAAGTCCGGGCTCCACAGGGCAGGGTGCCAGATAACGTCTGGGGGGCGCAAGCCTACGACAAGTGCAGCAGAGAGCAAACCGCCGATGGCCCATTGCTTGCAATGGTGCACAGGTAAGGGTGAAAGGGTGCGGTAAGAGCGCACCGCACGGCTAGTAATAGTTTGTGGCAAGGTAAACTCCACCCGGAGCAAGACCAAATAGGTCCCTAATGGCGCGGCCCGCGTTGGGGACGGGTAGGTTGCTTGAGTCTGTGAGCGATTGCAGACCTAGACGAATGATTGCCGCCGCGAAAGCGGAACAAAACCCGGCTTATCGACCGACTCCCTACATTTAGAGAAGGTGGTGTTTGATTACAAGCACCACCTTTTTTGCGTTTTATTTTCCGCCAAAATTACATTTCGCAATCAGGTTTACTTAGCCACTGTTAGAAGTGTGTCTGAATTACTGCCTATTGCTTGACATCGTTTTTGTCTCATACGTACACTTTGTGGTGGGAATTTGTGGGGAAAAGTGGTGTTGTCTCATTATCTTTGTTGTTATTCTGCTAAAGTGAGAAATTAATCTACTCTCTTTATCGTGTAATCTGACCGAGATCCCCCAATGTTAAGAGGTGCCACGAGCGTTGTTATTGATGATAAAGGCCGCTGGGCAATGCCTAAGCGTTACCGTGCATCGTTAATTGAACAATGTCAGGGACACTTTGTTTGTACTATCGATCACCAGTTTTGTTGCTTGTTGCTATATCCCATCGATGAATGGGAACGAATTGAAGCTAAATTAGTACGTCTATCCAGCCTTCATCCCGCAGAGCGCCGCTTGCAACGATTATTGCTTGGGCATGCTTGCGAATGTGAATTGGATGCGCAGGGAAGGATATTAATTCCACCGACGTTAAGACAATATGCTCAGTTAGCGAATAAAATTATGGTCGTTGGCCAGTTAAATAAATTTGAAATCTGGTCTGCGCCTTTGTGGCAACAGCAAATTGAACATGATATCGACCTTCAGGCTGAGGATGCGCCGGAACCTTCCCCGCGCCTTAGTGAGCTTTCACTTTAGCTGAAATTATATTTATGTCTGAGCAATTTGAGCACGTTTCCGTTTTACTTAATGAATCAGTAGACGGGTTAGCGATTAAACCCGATGGTATCTATATCGATGGTACTTTCGGTCGCGGCGGTCATAGCCGTTTAATTCTGTCAAAATTAGGTGACAACGGTCGCCTTTACAGCATCGATCGCGATCCTCAAGCTATTGCGGAAGCGCAAAAAATTGATGACCCACGTTTTGAAATTATCCATGGCCCATTTTCAGGCATGGAAAAATACATGCAAGAACGTGATCTGATTGGTCGTGTTGATGGTGTTTTACTTGATTTAGGTGTGTCGTCTCCGCAGCTTGATGATGCTGAGCGTGGCTTCAGCTTTATGCGTGACGGCCCACTAGATATGCGTATGGATCCAACATCAGGAATGTCTGCTGCTGAATGGTTAGCAGAAGCTGATGCTGATGATATCGCATGGGTATTAAAAGAGTTTGGTGAAGAACGTTTTGCTAAGCGTATTGCGCGTGGCATTGTTGACCACCGTGAAAACCCTGAAAAAGAGCCGCTAACACGTACGCGTGAATTAGCGAGTTTAATTGCTGAGGTGTCACCGTTTAGAGATAAACATAAACACCCTGCGACGCGTAGTTTCCAAGCGATTCGTATTTACATTAACAGTGAATTAGAAGAGATCGATACAGCGTTGCATGGCGCAATGAACACCCTTGCTAGCGGTGGCCGTTTGTCAGTGATCAGTTTCCACTCATTGGAAGATCGAATGGTAAAACGCTTTATTCGTAAGCAAAGTAAAGGTCCTGATGTACCTGCAGGTTTACCGCTAACAGAAGATCAAATTAAAGCGCTAGGTTGTGCTGATATGAAGCCTGTTGGTAAAGCGATTAAACCGTCACAAAATGAACTTGGTTATAACACCCGTGCTCGTAGTTCTGTGCTACGTTTGGCCGAGCGTCTATGAAACCAACAGAATCTTCAATGAATCTGGCTAGCCTGATCGGACGAGACCTCGTCACGGTCGGGTTAGTGCCGCTGATTCTAGCCTTCGCTATCCTCATTTCTGCCTTATCTGTTGTTTATGTTACTCATGAATCTCGCCAATTAATTGCTCAGCAAGAAAAATTGCTGATGCAACGTGAGAACTATGATGTTGAGTGGCGCAATCAAATTCTTGAAGAAAACTCGCTTGCCGAGCACAGTCGTATTGAACGATTAGCTGAAACTGAACTCAAAATGCAACGTCCATCTGTCGATAATGAAATAGTCATACATTAAAAGATGAAATTATTTAATCGTCCAAATAAAAAGACTCAATCTTCTAAGAGCACGCCATTTTTAAAATGGCGTTTTGCCATCATCTGCGGTTTTATTTTATTAGGCTTCTTTGGCCTAATTGCTCGTGCTGCTTATATTCAGGTACTTGAACCTGGTCGTCTTATTCAAGAAGGTGATGCCCGTTCGCTACGGGTACAGTTAATGCCTTCTGCACGTGGCATTATTTCTGATCGTAACGGTGAGCAACTGGCTGTAAGTGTGCCAGTACAAGCGGTGTTTGCTAACCCTGTTGAGATTTTCAAACACGGTGGCCTTAGTGATACTAACCGTTGGAATGCACTGGCTGATGTGTTGGATTTAAATCGTGCCAAGCTACTGCAACGCATTGAAAAAAATAAAAACCGTAAATTCATTTATCTTGCGCGTCAAGTTAGCCCACCAATGGCTAATTATGTCGAAAAATTAAAATTAAAGGGTATTGGTTTACGTGCTGAGTCGCGTCGTTTTTATCCTTCAGGTGAAGTTAGCGCCCAATTAATTGGTTTTACTGGTATTGATGGCCATGGACTTGATGGTATCGAAAAAACCTATGATGGTTGGTTAACGGGTGAGCCTGGCCGCCGAACGGTACGTAAAGATCGTTATGGTCGTGTGGTGGAAAATATTTCTCAACAAAGCCGTCAACCGGGTAAACCGTTAGAGTTAAGTATTGATCAGCGCATTCAAGCGATAGCTTACCGAGCTGCGAAAGAAGGGGTGATGGATATTCCAGCAACCTCGGTCAGTATTGCTATTTCAGATGTGCGCACTGGTGAAATTCTGGCGATGGTCAATGCGCCGTCATTTAACCCTAATGATCGCAATGATCGCCAACCGTATAAAATGCGTAACCGCGTGATCACTGATACCTTTGAGCCTGGCTCAACGGTGAAGCCATTTGTGGTTTATACCGCACTTAAAAATGGCATTGTTAATGAACATACGTTGATCAATATTCCGCAGAGTAAGCATTTCCGTGTTGGCTCTAAGGTGATCACTGACGTATCACGTATCGAACCGCTAGCAACGGTACAACGTATTTTACAAAAATCGAGTAACATCGGTGTGAGTAAATTATCGTTGGCAATGCCAGTCGAAGACATTCTTGATACTTACCGTAAGGTTGGTTTTGATGAGCCATCAGGTATTAACCTAATTGGTGAAACAACCGGTCATTTTCCTAATCGTTATCGTTGGTCTGACATTGGCCGCGCAACCTTAGCTTATGGTTACGGTATTTCGTTAACCCCAATTCAGTTATTGCATGCCTACACCACCTTAGGTGCTTATGGTATTAAACGTCCACTTTCGATTCTAAAAACAGAAAAAGTGGTACCGGGTGAGCAAGTACTTGATCCTAAAATTGCCAAGAAAATTCTGTTAATGATTGAGTCAGTAACAGATAAAAAAGGCGGTGGCGGTGGTTGGCGCGCAGCTGTTCCTGGCTACCGTGTTGGTGTTAAAACCGGTACTGCTAAAAAAGCTGTTGCTGGTGGCTATGGTAATGATTACTTCTCATATACCGTTGGTGTGGCACCAATTAGTCACCCACGCTTAGCGATAGTGGTAATGGTGAACGAGCCGAAAGGCGATAAATTCTATGGTGGTGCAGTGGCTGCGCCAATTTTATCCAAGGTACTTGGTGGCGCATTACAGATTTTAAACGTGCCGCCAGATGCTGATACGCTAAAAATAGATAAATGAGTGTGATCATGGCAGTGGTTAAACAGGAAGTACAATTGGGCGCTTTGCTTGCGCCTTGGTTAACAGCGAATAATGTACCGACTGAATACGGACAATTGCTGTTAACGTCGATGACATTGGATAGCCGCCAAGTAACTGCTGGCTGTTTATTTGCGGCGGTGAAAGGTCACACTGTTGATGGACGTCGTTTTATAACAAGTGCCATTGCTGCAGGTGCGAGTGCAATTGTTGCAGAAGCTGAAAGTATCGCCACTGATGGTGATATTCAGTTTCAGAATGGCATTATCATTATCTATCTGCACGATTTAGGGCATAAGTTATCTGCTATTGCAGGGCGCTTTTATGCTGAGCCTGATAGTCAGCTTAAATTGTATGCAGTAACGGGCACTAATGGTAAAACGACTATTAGCCAGTTATTAGCACAGTGGGCAGATCTGATTGGTTATCGTGCTGGAGTGATGGGTACTACCGGTAACGGCTTATTAACTGATCTGCAGCCTGCGTTAAATACCACGGGTAGTGCGATTGAAATTCAACAAACCTTGGCAGAATTAGTGGCTCAAGGGGCCAATTTTGCTGCAATGGAAGTTTCCTCTCATGGCTTAGTACAAGGTCGTGTGAGTGCGTTACATTTTGTGGCGAGCATTTTTACTAACCTTAGTCGTGATCATCTTGATTATCATGGCGATATGGCGCATTACGCAGCTGCGAAAAAAAGCTTATTCACCGCCCACGACAGTGGCATTGCAGTAATCAATGCCGATGATAGTGTGGGTCAACAGTGGTTAGTTGATTTACCCCAAGCGGTTGCAGTTGCGCTCAATCCTGCGGCTGTGGCTACGTACTCAGGACCAAAATTGGCGGCGACAGCGGTTGATTTTAGTACTCAAGGGGTGACGATTTGCTTTGAATCAAGTTGGGGTAACGGTCACTTTACCGCGCCGTTAGTCGGTTCATTTAATGCGACTAATTTATTATTAGCATTAGCAACATTACTCGCCACAGGTCATGACATGGCTGCATTGTTGGCTGTAGCACCACAACTACAAGCCGTGATTGGGCGAATGGAAGTGTTTCAAGATTCGACCGCCTCAAAAGCGATGATGGTCGTTGATTATGCGCATACTCCTGATGCATTAGAAAAAGCATTGCAAGCTCTGCGAGTGCATTGTGATGGTCAGTTATGGTGTTTATTTGGCTGTGGCGGTGATCGCGATAGTGGTAAACGACCAATGATGGCAGCAATTGCCGAGCAATTTGCCGATCATATTGTGCTCGTTGATGATAATCCACGCAGTGAAGATCCGCAGCAAATCATGCGAGATATGCAAGCTGGGTTAACCACGACCACGGCAGCAACTGTGATTCATGATCGTGCTCAAGCCTGTGCTTATGCGCTTTCACAAGCCAATGCGAACGATATTATTTTAGTTGCTGGTAAAGGTCATGAAGATTACCAGATCCTTGCCGATCGTACGATCCACTATTCAGATCGCGAAACTGTGGCGGCACTATTTGGAGAACAGCGATGATCAAGGTTCAATTGAGTCAGTTACAAGCAGTATTAGCGGCTGAATTAATTGGTGAAGATACAGAGATTGCAGCGGTATCAACCGATACTCGTGCAATTGATGACGACACTCTTTTTATTGCGCTTATTGGTGAACGTTTTGATGCGCATGACTTTTGTCATAATGCGCTTGAAAACGGTGCTAAAGCATTATTGGTCAGTAAGCGTTTAGCGTTAGATATTCCACAATTAGTGGTGGCTGATACCCATCAAGCTTTGGGGCAGCTAGGAGCATGGCTAAAAGCTAAAATGGTTGCTGAACATGGCTTAAAAACCCTTGCTTTAACAGGTAGCTGTGGCAAAACCACCGTAAAAGAAATGGCGGCGGCAATTTTAGCGACTAAAGGTAAAGTACTCGCAACTGCAGGTAATTTTAATAATGATATTGGGGTGCCACTGACATTATTGCGCTTAACACCTGCCGATAAGTATGCCGTGATTGAGCTGGGTGCGAATCACTTAGGTGAAATAGCCTACACCACAGCATTAGTAAAACCTGATGTGGCATTGATTAATAATCTGGCTGCAGCTCACCTTGAAGGTTTTGGTTCATTAGCTGGCGTAGCCAAAGCCAAAGGTGAAATTTTTGAAGGGCTAACCGCAGTAGGACAAGCGGTGATTAATCTTGATTCTAATCGACTTGATATGTGGCAACCGTCACTGGCAGCACATACTGTCGTGAGCTTTTCTGCTACTAGCGATAATAGCGACTATTTTGCAACTGCAATCAAGATTAACCCTCAAGGTTTAGCATGTTTTATGATGCAAACCCCACAAGGCGCTATTGAAATCAGCTTAACGCTTGCCGGAATGCATAATGTCAGTAATGCTTTGGCTGCGGCGGCATTAACCATGGCATTAGGGGCAACGTTAACCGAGGTTAAACTGGGTTTAGAAACAGTAACTAATGTCAAAGGTCGATTAGCGATCACTGAACCACGCTTAGGGTTACGGTTAATTGATGATACTTATAATGCCAGTGTCGCCTCGGTGAAAGCCGCGATTGATGTGTTATCTAGTTTTAGCGGTAAACGTTACTTTATTCTTGGTGACATGGCTGAACTAGGCGCAGAAAGCGACAGTTTACACCGCGAAGTCGGCGAATATGCGCGTGAAAAACAGTTTGATGGTGTGATGACGTTTGGTCGTGCCAGCGCTGTTGTTAGCCAATTAAATAATGGTCAGCATTTTAGTGATAAAACTGCATTGATCGATGAACTTAAACAAAGATTACATCAACAACTTAGCCAACATCATACTTCACAAGTGACTGTGCTTGCCAAAGGCGCGCGTAGCTCACATATGGAAGATGTTATTATTGCATTGCAGGAAGATAAATAATGATTTACTGGTTAGCTGACCACTTTCAGTCCTCAATCCCTTTTTTCCGTCTGTTTGAATACCTGACGTTTCGCGCCATCATGAGTATTTTAACAGCGTTACTGTTCTCATTATGGCTTGGTCCACGGATGATTGCGCGTTTACAAATGCTGCAAATTGGCCAAGTGGTACGTAATGACGGCCCTGAGTCACATTTCAGTAAGCGTGGTACGCCAACCATGGGCGGACTGATGATTTTAGCTGCAATTACCTTAACCGTATTATTGTGGTGTGATCTGAGCAACCCTTATGTTTGGGCGGTGCTGGCTGTTATGCTTGGTTATGGTGCAGTGGGTTTTGTTGATGATTACCGCAAAGTTGTTCATAAAAACACCGACGGCTTAATTGCGCGTTGGAAGTATTTCTGGCAATCAGCCATCGCACTTGTGGTGGCTTTTGTGCTTTATGCTTACGGTAAAGATACAGCTGCAACTCAGTTAGTAGTACCGTTCTTTAAAGATGTGATGCCACAATTAGGCCTGTCTTATATCGTACTGACTTACTTTGTGATTGTTGGCACCAGTAACGCAGTTAACTTAACCGATGGCCTCGATGGTTTGGCAATTATGCCAACAGTGATGGTTGCCGCAGGTTTTGCCTTTATTGCATGGGCTACGGGTAACTACAACTATGCCGAATATCTGCACATCCCTTATTTAAGCAATGCCGGTGAGTTAGTTATTTTGTGTACCGCAATTGTTGGTGCAGGTTTAGGTTTCTTATGGTTTAACACCTACCCAGCGCAAGTGTTTATGGGCGATGTAGGCTCACTAGCATTAGGTGGCGCTCTGGGTACGATTGCAGTATTGGTTCGCCAAGAGTTTTTGTTGGTGATCATGGGTGGTGTATTCGTGATGGAAACCGTATCGGTAATTCTACAAGTAGGCTCGTTTAAATTACGTGGTCAACGTATTTTCCGTATGGCACCGATTCACCATCACTACGAATTAAAGGGCTGGCCAGAACCACGTGTTATCGTCCGTTTTTGGATTATCACGTTGATGCTGGTATTGATTGCATTAGCAACATTGAAGGTACGTTAACATGAATGGCTTGGTTGGTATTAATAAAGTGGTAGTGATTGGACTTGGTATGACAGGTCTATCTGTAGTTAACCATTTAGTACGATTACCACAATCGCTGGATATTAAAGTGATTGATACCCGTGATAACCCACCAGGCCAAGATCAACTGCCCGCAGGCGTTGCGATGTGTGCTGGGCAGTGGGATTTAACATGGTTGTTAGATGCTGATTTGATTGTGGCTAGCCCAGGTATTGCATTAGCAACACCGGAGTTATTATTAGCAGCACAGGCAGGAATTGAGCTTATCGGTGATATCGAGTTATTTGCGCGTGCGGTTAATAAACCAGTGGTTGCGATCACTGGATCTAACGGTAAAAGTACCGTTACCAGTTTAGTTGGTGAAATGGCTAAAGAAGCTGGCATCAATGTTGGTGTTGGCGGCAATATTGGTTTTGCGGCGCTAGATATGTTGGCGCAAGATCATGATCTTTATGTGTTAGAGCTATCAAGTTTTCAGTTAGAAACCACCTCATCATTAGCCCTTGAAGCGGCAGTATATTTAAATTTATCTGAAGATCATATGGATCGCTATCCTGGTGGTTTAGGCGATTACAGTAACGCTAAAATGCGTATATTTAATCATGCCAAATTAGCTGTTTATAACCGTGATGATCTGGCCACGAAACCGTTATTTAGCGGTGACATGACCAGTTTTGGTTTTGATAGTAACGATTATGGTTTAGTTAGCGTTGATGGTGCGGAGTGGCTTGCTATAGCTGGTGAGCCATTAATGGCAGTGAGTGAGATCGCTTTAGTTGGACGCCATAATGTGGCTAACTGTTTAGCGGCATTAGCGTTAGCTGACGCAGTCGGTATTGATCGCCAAGCTGCTTGCCAAGCAATGCGGCGTTATACCGGCCTTGCTCATCGGTGCCAACTTGCCGTTAATCAGCATGGTGTTAAATGGGTTAATGACTCAAAAGCAACCAATCTTGCTAGCACCATGGCAGCATTAACAGGCTTACAACTAGCAGGCAAACTGCATTTATTAATGGGCGGCGATGGTAAAGGTGCTGATTTCAGTGAACTTAAATCCGTTCTGGCTGACTTAAATGTACAACTTTATTGTTTTGGGCGTGATGGCCATTTATTTAGCGAGCTGGTAGAGGATGCGATAAATGTCGACACCATGAGTGAAGCAATGGATCGTGCAGCAGCAACAGTACACGCTGGCGATATGGTTTTATTATCACCGGCATGTGCCAGTTGGGATCAATTTGCCAACTTTATGGCACGCGGTGATGCTTTTGTTGAACAAGCCATTCGGCTTCAAGATTCAGTCTCAGGAAATATGTAATGTTTAAAATGGCCCGTAACGGATTATCGGTAGTGTCTGGCTGGTTTTTAAAGCCAGCCAAACCGATTCTGTATGATCGCCAATTAGTGTGGATAGCAATAGCCTTAATGATTACCGGTTTAGTCATGGTAACCTCAGCATCCATACCTGTCGCCACTCGTCTTACTGGTATTCCTTTCTTCTTTGCACTGCGACATGCGTTTTTTCTTGCATGTTCATTAGTGATTGCGGCGATTGTAATGCAAGTTCCATTAGCAAAGTGGGAAAAATACAGTGTACCGATGCTACTAACCTCAATCTTATTGTTGGTCGTGGTATTAGTCATTGGTCGTTCGGTTAATGGTGCAGCACGTTGGATTCCACTTGGGGTGTTTAACTTGCAGCCTGCCGAAGTTGCTAAACTGTCGTTATTTGTGTTTCTTGCTGGCTATTTAGTTCGTAAAAATAAAGAAGTTAGAGGCAGTGTTACCGGTTTTATAAAGCCACTTGTTGTGCTGGGTATTATGGGGTTTTTATTACTCCAACAACCTGACTTAGGTTCGTTCGTGGTAATGTTCGTTGGTACTATCGGCATGCTGTTCCTTGCTGGTGCGCGTTTATGGCAATTCTTAGTCATGATCGGATTGGCAATGGGAGGGATTACGATGTTGATCGTATTTGAGCCCTATCGTCTACGACGAGTAACCTCATTCTTAAACCCATGGCAAGATCCATACGGTAGTGGTTATCAGTTAACTCAGTCATTAATGGCATTTGGTCGTGGTGACTGGTTTGGTCAAGGTTTAGGTAACTCGATTCAAAAGCTGGCTTATCTTCCTGAAGCACATACTGACTTTGTGTTTGCAGTGTTAGCCGAAGAGCTAGGTCTGATTGGGGTAATCGTGGTATTGACGCTATTATTTGCGTTAGTGTTTAAAGCGATCATGATTGGCCGTAAATGTCTTGAAGATGGCTTACTTTTTGGTGGTTATCTGGCAACTGGATTTGGTATTTGGTTTGCATTCCAAACTTTAGTTAACGTTGGTGCGGCTGCCGGTATCGTACCGACTAAAGGCTTAACGCTACCGTTGATCAGTTATGGCGGTTCGAGCTTATTTATTATGGCAGCCGCGGTGGCGATTTTAATTCGAATTGATTTTGAACAACGGGTTGCCGCTAAATTCTCATCAGAGCAACCAGCTGATGTTGATGATGAAGCATTAGATAATATGGAAGTAGCGGTTGAGCAAGGATCTTTAGGTTTACAGAGCCTAGCAACTGCTGAACATTCACAACTAGAACAAGATAAAAAGCATTCTAATGACAAAGAATAAACGTTTATTGGTGATGGCTGGTGGTACTGGTGGTCACGTATTCCCAGGACTTGCAGTTGCACGTCAATTACAGCAACAAGGTTGGGAAATTCGCTGGTTAGGCACTGCGGATCGCATGGAAGCAGAATTAGTACCCAAGCACGGTATTGATATTGATTTTATTAAAGTAAAAGGCCTGCGTGGTAGCGGTATTGTAGCGTTACTCGGCGCGCCATTTAAAATTATCAAAGCGATTTTTCAAGCCCGTAAATACATGCAAGCATGGCAGCCAGATGTGGTGCTAGGCATGGGAGGGTATGTCAGTGGTCCCGGTGGTGTAGCAGCTTGGTCACTTGGTATTCCTGTGGTACTGCATGAACAAAATGCGGTTGCGGGTTTAACTAACCAATGGCTCGCTAAAATCGCTACCAAAGTACTACAAGCATTTCCTGGTGCATTTAAGAATAAGCAAGTGGTGGGTAATCCTGTTCGCCAAGATGTAACCTTATTGCCAGCCCCTAAGCAACGCTTTGCTGAGCGTAGTGGCCCTATTCGCGTGTTAGTGATGGGCGGCAGTCAAGGTGCGCGGATTTTAAATCAGACCATGCCGGAAGTAGCGGCATTGTTAGGTGATAACGTCACCATTTGGCACCAAGCAGGTAAAGGCAATCAGCAATCGACGCAGCAAGCCTACGCCAAAGATACTCAAACACCGCACAAAGTTACTGAGTTTATTGATGATGTTGCTGCCGCGTATGGTTGGGCTGATTTAGTTGTGTGTCGTTCTGGCGCATTGACAGTATCAGAGTTATCAGCCGCTGGGGTGGGTGCGATCTTTATTCCCTTTATGCACAAAGATCGTCAGCAAGCATTAAATGCCGAACATTTAGTGGAATGTGGCGCTGCAAAAATGATTGAGCAACCGCAATTAACCGTTGATGGTTTAGCGCAACAAATAAATTTATTAAATCGTATTGCGCTTGAGCACATGGCTTGTGCCGCGCGTAATGCCGCTATCATTGACGCAGACCAACGGGTTGCTGATGTGATCAAATCACTAGCAAAGAATTAAACAGGAACAAAAGTGATGAGTAAACTGGATAACCAGCAATTAGCAAAGATTCGAACTATGGTGCCCGAGATGCGCCGAGTCGAACGGATTCACTTTGTTGGTATTGGTGGTGCTGGCATGAGCGGCATCGCAGAAGTATTAGTTAATGAAGGTTATCGTATTAGTGGGTCGGATATTGCGCCTAATGCGGTTACTAATCGTTTGACTGCCAAAGGGGCTGAGATCTTTTTTGGTCATGCGGCTGAAAATGTTGAAGGCGCAAGTGTAGTGGTAGCATCAACCGCTATCAGTAAGCAAAATCCAGAACTATTAGCGGCAACAGAGTTACGTATTCCTGTGGTACGTCGTGCTGAAATGTTGGCAGAACTGATGCGTTACCGTCATGGTATTGCGATTGCGGGAACCCATGGCAAAACCACCACTACAGCCCTCGCGACACAAATCTATTCTGAAGCTGGGCTTGATCCAACATTTGTTAATGGTGGTTTAGTTAAAAGCGCAGGCACCAATGCCCGTTTAGGCTGTAGCCGTTATTTAATTGCTGAAGCTGATGAAAGCGACGCCTCATTTTTACACTTGCAGCCAATGGTGTGTGTAGTCACTAACATTGAAGCTGACCATATGGATACTTATGGTGGTGATTTTGAAGTGCTAAAACAGACCTTCATTGATTTTATTCATAACCTACCATTTTATGGTTTAGCGGTGATGTGTATTGATGATCCTGTGGTACGTGAATTATTGCCACGCGTCGGTCGTCCAATGCTGACTTACGGTTTTGCTGAAGATGCTGATGTACGATTAGTTAATTACACTCAAACCGGTCAGCAAGGTCACTTTACTGTTTTACGTAATGATAAGCCGGCACTGAATATTACCCTTAATATTCCAGGTAAACACAATGCTCTTAATGCAACTGCGGCGATTGCTGTTGCGACTGAAGAAGGTGTCAGTGATGATGCCATTATGCGTGCTTTAATTGAGTTTGAAGGTACAGGTCGTCGTTTTGATCATCTAGGTGAGTTTGAAACAGGCAATGGTAATGTGATGCTGGTTGATGATTACGGTCATCACCCAAGCGAAGTTGATGTAACGATTCAGGCGGCACGCGCTGGCTGGCCTGATAAACGTTTAGTGATGGTATTTCAACCTCACCGTTATAGTCGTACTCGCGATTTATATGATGATTTTGCTAATGTACTTGAGCAAGTCGATGTGTTGGTGATGCTAGATGTTTATGCTGCAGGTGAAACACCGATTGCTGGTGCGGACGGACGTTCATTGTGTCGTACGATTCGTTCTCGCGCTAAAATAGATCCTGTCTTTGTGCCACAAGCCGAGAATTTGCCTGCAATACTAGCCAATATTATCCAAAATGATGATTTGGTTCTGACACAAGGTGCAGGTGATGTTGGCAAAATAGCTCGCCAGCTAGCAGAGTTGCAGTTAAATGTTGTCGCAATGCGCAATGATGCCTAAAAGGCATTGGTTGTTACTAATGGTATCGTAAATACTGATCACTGGCTGTAAATTGGATATTCCATCGCCAGTGATTGCTATTTTTTGCGATTTCTCGACAAATAGATAAATTTATTGTCAGGTTATGCTCGGAAAACGCCTAATGAGTGTTGGAGTGGGTCGAGTTGCTCGGTATAATCGTTTAACTTTGCTCGTTATACCTGACTGAGCGCACCATCGTAAAATACCTTTATGGAATGGTTTGGCTTGAATGGTAAGGTAAATAGACACGCGATGACTGAAGAAGTCGTAAATAAAGAGCATATATCATCCTCTCCTCGTGGTTTAAAACGCTGGGGAGGATTAGCATTTTTTCTCTTTGTCATTGGTTTTACGGTTTGGCTTGTCAGTGCTACTAAAGACTGGATGACGGATGCAAACCGATTACCTCTGTCAAATTTAGTAATTCAGGGACAGTTGCATTATCTGACTAAAGATGATGTTAGACAGTCAATATTACATTCAAATCATCTGGGTACTTTTATGACCCAAGATGTAAATAGTATTCAAGCATCAGTAGAGACATTACCTTGGGTTGCTCAAGCTGCTGTACGTAAACAATGGCCGAATACTATTAAAGTCTTTTTGGTTGAAAACCAACCTGTCGCCGAATGGAATGGTACTTATTTAGTTAATCGTTCTGGTAAAGTTTTTAAGGCGCCAGCATTACAAGTGGCAGGATTAGGGTTAACCAATCTGATTGGTCCTAAAGGTAGTAGCCAAGAGGTTTTAGCTGGATTGCGTGAAATGCGTCCAGTACTGAAAAAAGCGGGTTTTGGAATTGCATCATTAGCCTTTAATGAACGTGGTTCTTGGCGCGTGGTATTAAAAAACGGAATTATACTTGAATTAGGGCATGAAGCTCGAATGCAACGTATAAAGCGTTTTATCGAGATTTATCCTGAGTTATTGAAGCAGGATAAGCCGATTAATTATGTAGATTTGCGTTATGATACTGGCGCTGCTGTGGGTTGGAAAACAAAACCGGAGTATGAAAACCATGCGCCGGCTAAAAAATAAGAGCGTGCACTGATGACTAAGGCTGCAGATAAAAAACTCATAGTTGGTCTTGATATCGGCACTTCCAAAGTTTGCGCTTTGGTAGGGGAAGTCCTTCCCGATGGCAATGTTAATGTTATCGGTGTAGGTAGCAGCCCGTCACGCGGAATGGATAAAGGTGGGGTTAATGACCTTGAGTCAGTAGTAAAGTCAGTTCAGCGTGCTGTTGATCAGGCTGAACTTATGGCTGACTGCCAAATTGGTTCCGTGTGTTTGTCGCTATCAGGTAAACATATTAGTTGCCAAACAGAAAAAGGCATGGTGCCTATTTCTGATAAAGAAGTAACTCAAGATGACGTCGATAATGTTATTCATACGGCGAAATCGGTAAAAATAAGCGATGAGCAACGTACGTTGCATGTGATTCCACAAGAATTTGCGATTGATTACCAAGAAGGGATTAAAAACCCAGTTGGTTTATCAGGTGTTCGTATGGAAGCAAGTGTTCACTTGATCACTTGTCATAACGACATGGCGCGCAACATCGTTAAAGCAGTAGAGCGTTGTGGCTTGACCGTTGATCATCTGATTTATTCAGGATTAGCAGCAAGTCAGGCTGTACTGACACCAGATGAGCGAGAGCTCGGCGTATGCGTGGTCGATATTGGCGGCGGTACAATGGATCTTGCTATTTGGTCTGGTGGTGCATTACGTCATGCGGAAGTGATTCCTTATGCAGGTAATGTAGTTACTAGTGATATTGCTTATGCGTTTGGTACACCGCCGGGTGACGCTGAAGATATTAAAGTGAAATACGGTTGTGCACTGAGTGAGTTGGTGAGCAAAGATGCTAAAGTGGACGTACCTAGTGTAGGTGGTCGTCCATCGCGGAGCTTGCAAAGTCAAACACTGGCAGAAGTAATCGAGCCTCGATATAGTGAATTGCTAGGGTTAGTAAATCAAAAATTACTAACCGTACAAGATCAATTGCGAGAGGCTGGTGTTAAACACCACCTAGCAGCGGGCATCGTCCTTACCGGGGGCGCTGCACAAATGGAAGGTTTAACTGAATGTGCTGAGCGCGTTTTCCGCAATCAAGTACGTATAGGTCAGCCTCTTGAGCTGAGTGGATTGACTGACTATGTTCAGGCTCCACCTTATGCTACCGCAGTAGGATTACTGCACTACGGAAAGGATAGTCAATCATTTGATGAAAATGCTCTTGAGCCGAAACGCTCGGTAACAGGAATATTTTCACGAATCAGTGGTTGGTTCGAAAAGAATTTTTAAACCTGATGCGAACAGGATAACGGAGAGAACAAATGTTTGAACCGATGATGGAAATGTCTGATGAAGCTGTAATTAAGGTCATTGGCGTTGGCGGCGGCGGCGGTAATGCTGTCGATCACATGGTACGTGAGTCTATTGAAGGCGTGCAGTTCATTAGTGTTAACACTGATGCACAAGCTCTTCGTAAAACAAGCGTAAGCACTGTTATTCAAATCGGTGGTGATATCACTAAAGGTTTGGGTGCGGGTGCTAACCCACAAGTGGGTCGTGATTCAGCGTTAGAAGATCGTGAAGCAATCAAGAAAGAGCTTGAAGGCTCTGACATGATCTTCATTGCAGCGGGCATGGGTGGTGGTACCGGTACTGGTGCTGCGCCAATCATTGCTGAAGTGGCTAAAGAACTTGGTATTCTTACTGTTGCTGTTGTAACTAAACCATTTAGCTTCGAAGGTAAGAAGCGTATGGCATTTGCAGAGCAAGGTATTGATGAGCTTTCTAAGCATGTTGATTCATTAATCACTATTCCTAACGAAAAGCTACTTAAAGTACTTGGTCGTGGTATCACATTACTTGATGCCTTTGCGAAAGCGAACGACGTACTTAAGAATGCAGTTCAAGGTATTGCCGAGCTAATTACTCGCCCAGGCATGATCAACGTCGACTTTGCGGACGTACGTACCGTAATGTCGGAAATGGGTCATGCAATGATGGGTAGTGGTGTTGCTGCTGGTGACGACCGTGCTGAAGAAGCTGCTGAAATGGCAATTTCTAGCCCATTACTAGAAGATATCGATCTAGCGGGCGCACGTGGTGTACTTGTTAACATCACTGCCGGTATGGATATGCGTCTAGACGAGTTTGAAACTGTGGGTAACACAGTTAAAGCATTCGCGTCTGATAACGCAACAGTGGTTATTGGTACTTCACTTGACCCTGATATGACTGATGAGCTACGTGTAACCGTAGTAGCAACAGGTATTGGTAAAGAGTGCAAGCCAGATATCACACTAGTAACGTCATCTAAGCCAGCACCAGTTGTTGCACAGGAACAACCTGCTGCAGTTGCTGAAGAGAAGCCTGCTGAAACTCAGCAAGCTAAATCTCAAGGTGCTGATCATGACTACCTAGATATTCCAGCATTCTTGCGTAAGCAAGCGGACTAAAATAGTCATCATATTGATTGTGGTACTAATTTTAGTGAAGCGAGCAGTGCATCTTTTGTTTCACCACAAAAGGTGCATTGTTTCACCGCAGTGAATTATTTTGGATATTTTTTGGGTTATGGTATGATAAGTATTCGATTCGCCAAGTCGGCGTTGCGAATAGTTTCTATTCACCTAATTAGTTTGCAAACAAAAGTTTGTTTAACCGTTGAGATATAAAGCAGATGATCAGACAACGTACACTTAAAAGCATTGTGCAGACGACTGGTGTGGGCCTCCACTCTGGACGTAAAGTGACGCTTATTCTGCGTCCTGCAGCCGCAAATACTGGCGTGATTTATCGCCGTACTGACCTTAATCCACCTGTGGATTTTCCTGCTAATGCAGACTCAGTGCGCGATACCATGTTATGTACCGCTCTTGTGAATGAACAAGGCGTGCGCATTTCAACTGTTGAGCACTTGAATGCTGCACTAGCCGGTATGGGTATCGATAACGTAATTATCGAAGTTGATGCGCCTGAAATTCCAATTATGGATGGTAGCGCAAGCCCATTTATTTACCTGCTTCAATCAGCAGGTATTGATACGCTAAATGCGCCTAAGCGTTTTTTACGTATTAAAAAGCCTGTTCGCATTGAAGATGGCGACAAGTGGGCGGAACTCGTGCCTTTTAACGGTTTCCGTCTCGATTTTGCTATCGACTTTAACCACCCTGCGATTGATTCAGATCAGCAGCGTCTAGTGTTAGATTTTTCAAGCAAATCTTTTGTTAAAAAGATTAGCCGTGCACGTACTTTCGGTTTCATGCGTGATATCGAATACCTTCAGTCACAAAACTTGTGTCTTGGTGGTAGCTTTGATAACGCAATCGTATTGGACGACTACCGTATCCTGAACGATGATGGTTTGCGTTTTGACAATGAACTTGTTACCCACAAAGTATTGGATGCCATTGGCGACCTTTACATGTGCGGTCATAATATCATTGGTGAGATGCGTGCTTATAAATCAGGTCATGCGCTGAACAACCAACTACTGCGTGCAGTATTGGCTGACCAAGAAGCCTATGAGTGGTCAACCTTTGAAGATGAGCGTGAAGTGCCTGTCACTTTTGCGCAACCGGGTATGGTATTGGCGTAAATCACACAATAGCCTTGTATTAAAAAAAACGCCGAGCATTTATGTTCGGCGTTTTTGTATCTGCTGTTTGTGATCAGCGAGTGTTCTTTTGTGCCAATTTTGCTAAGCGTTCTAAACAAGCTTTGACTTTATCTGGTGCATTGGCAGCGGTGGCTAATAGGTGTTGGGCGGCAACATCGCTGATCGGTTTTTGAATAATATCAGGAATTTTATCTTGCTTACGAATTGCAACCGCCGCCAGTGCTGGGTTTACCTTGACCTCAATATCACGCAATTTAGGCAATAATTTCTCGCGTAATTTGATCATTAATTGGTAGCGTTCATAATTGAGTCGCATTGACCATGCTGCAGAGGCAGTTTCAATGATCAGTACCCCTTGACGATAATTACTAACACGACAGTGTTCGGCACAATTTAGATGTGCTTTGACGGCGCTATCGAGTTGGCTTAATGCCGCTGCACGTTGTTGAATTGACGATAGACCATCACTGTCGAGCAGATGAGCTGGGGTTTGTGGACGATGATCTCTCATGATTTTAGTTCCTGAATATTCAACAGAATAAAAATGTTACTTTTGCGGATATGATTCTAATTTTTTATAGATAAACGCCGTTGCTGTGGCTTTTATCATAGGCGATGACATTAATATGACTTATCATATCAGACATATAGGTTAATATATGTTGAGTGATATGTCTGCCACGCGTCAGTGACCATGGTATTTTTTGTGCTGCAATGGCAATAAAGACGATGAGTTTAGCATTGAGTAAGGTGCTTTTTGTTAGGATAATAATGTTAGCCCTTGAAAAGCGATGAGCACGACACAATATCAGTACTACATGTTTCAGGATTAACCTCTTAGTCACCGTTGTGACGATTCCAGTGGGATAAGGATGGCTTAGGTCCCCCAAGGAATGAAACCCGAATTAAGCGATTCAGCAATAGAAACGCTGATATAACAAAGAGAAAACGGCATCACCATGTTATCAAAACTACTCACTAAAGTTATCGGTAGCCGTAACGACCGCACTCTGCGTCGTATGCGCAAAATTGTTGATCAAATCAATAAGCTAGAACCTCAGTTTGAAAGCCTACAAGATCATGAGCTGCAAGCAAAAACAGCTGAATTTCGAGAGCGTTTAGATCAAGGCGAAACGCTGGATCAACTACTACCAGAAGCCTTCGCGACTGTTCGTGAAGCATCAAAACGTGTTTATGGCATGCGTCACTTTGACGTGCAGCTACTTGGCGGTATGGTTTTAAACGACTGTAAAATTGCTGAGATGCGTACCGGTGAGGGTAAAACTCTTACAGCAACATTGCCTTCATACCTTAATGCTTTGACCGGTAAAGGTGTTCACATTGTTACCGTGAACGACTACCTTGCAGCGCGTGATGCCGAAACAAACCGTGAGTTATTTGAATTCCTCGGTATGACCGTGGGTGTTAACGTACCTAATATGTCGCCGCCAGCGAAGAAAGAAGCTTATGCGGCAGATATTCTTTACGGTACTAATAACGAATTTGGTTTTGACTACCTGCGTGACAACATGGCGTTCCGCCCTGAAGATCGTGTGCAGCGTGAGCGTTTCTTTGCGGTAGTCGATGAAGTTGACTCGATTTTAATCGATGAAGCGCGTACACCGCTAATTATCTCTGGCCCGGCCGAAGATAGTTCAGAAATGTACATTAAAGTGAACAAGCTGATTCCATTATTGGTGCGTCAAGATAAAGAAGACAGCGCTGATTACCGTGGTGAAGGTCACTACACCGTTGATGAAAAGTCTAAGCAAGCGCACTTTACTGAAACAGGTCAAGAATTCATTGAAGAGTTGTTGATCAAAAATGACATTATGGCTGAGAACGATACTCTTTATTCTCCGGCTAATATCAGTTTATTACACCACGTTAATGCCGGTTTACGTGCTCACGTGTTGTTTGAAAAAGACGTCGATTATATCGTGCAAGATGATGAGGTTATCATTGTCGATGAGCACACAGGCCGTACTATGCCTGGTCGTCGTTGGTCTGAAGGTCTTCACCAAGCTGTGGAAGCGAAAGAAGGCGTTAAGATTCAAAATGAAAACCAAACCTTGGCCTCAATTACCTTCCAGAACTACTTCCGTTTATACGAGAAGTTATCGGGTATGACAGGTACAGCTGATACTGAAGCGTTTGAATTCCAATCTATTTATAACCTTGATACGGTAGTACTACCAACTAACCGTCCAATGGCGCGTATCGATAACGGCGATTTAGTCTACATGACTGAAGCGGAGAAATTCGCAGCGATCAGTGAAGATATTACCGAACGTGTTAAGAACGGTCAGCCATGTCTTGTGGGTACGGTATCGATTGAAAAATCAGAGATGCTATCAAATGCACTTAAAAAAGCCGGCATCAAGCACAACGTACTAAACGCTAAGTTCCACGAAAAAGAAGCTGATATTATCGCCGAAGCGGGTGCGCCAGGTGCGGTAACTATCGCAACCAACATGGCCGGTCGTGGTACCGATATTATGTTGGGTGGTTCATGGAAAACGGATGTTGAAAAACTGACTAATCCAACCGAAGAGCAAATTGCTAAAATTCGTGCCGATTGGCAAATTAAACACGATGCGGTGCTAGCATCGGGTGGTTTGCACATTCTTGGTACTGAGCGTCATGAATCTCGCCGTATCGATAACCAGCTACGTGGTCGTGCTGGTCGTCAAGGTGACGCGGGTTCTTCACGCTTCTATCTTTCAATGGAAGATGGCCTAATGCGTATCTTCGCCTCTGATCGTGTTTCTGGCATGATGAAGAAGCTGGGTATGGAAGAAGGCGAAGCGATTGAACACCCATGGGTATCAAAAGCTATCGAAAACGCACAACGTAAAGTTGAAGGGCGTAACTTTGATATTCGTAAGCAATTACTTGAGTTTGATGATGTTGCCAACGACCAACGTCAGGTAGTGTATGAACTACGTGATGAGCTAATGAATGCTAACGATATCAGTGAAATGATTGAGCACAACCGTGAAGACGTGTTGAACGCAATTATTGATAACTATATTCCACAGCAATCATTAGAAGAAATGTGGGATATCGAAGGCCTACAAACGCGTCTAAAAGAAGACTTTGACTTAGAACTACCGATTCAACATTGGTTAGATACTGAAGATAAGCTTTACGAAGAAGCGTTACGTGAACGTATTATCGAAAAAGCATTTGAGCTTTACCGTGAAAAAGAAGCGGTTGTTGGTGCAGAAGTACTACGCAACTTTGAAAAAACGGTCATGCTACAAAACCTTGATACGTTATGGAAAGAACACCTAGCGGCGATGGATCACCTTCGTCAAGGTATTCACCTACGTGGTTATGCTCAGAAGAACCCTAAGCAAGAGTACAAGCGTGAGTCGTTTGAACTGTTTGAAGAGATGTTAGATAACTTAAAGAGTGATGTGGTATCGATCCTAAGTAAGGTTCGCGTACAGCAGCAGGAAGAAGTTGATCGTATGGAAGAAGAGCGTCGTCAAATGGCAGAAATGCTAGCACGTCGTCAACAGTTCCAACATCAGGATGCTGACAACCAAATTGTCGATGAAGCATCTCAAACAGAAGACGATAGCCATCAAGGTACGTTTGAGCGTGAAGAGCGTAAGATCGGCCGTAATGAGCCTTGTCCATGTGGTTCAGGTAAGAAATACAAACAGTGTCACGGTAAGATCGACTAAGATCGCCGTTAAGCTGTAATAAAAAAGGTCGCTCTGAGCGACCTTTTTTTATTCCCCATATACCTCAATTATCTTAGCTAATACCGCCGCATTTGCCTTTGGAAATGGGTACTGTTCAAGATCGTTAATCGCAACCCATAATCCTGCTTGACCTTCATTGCCGCGAGCTTCACCGCTGAATTTGGTGACAGCAAAGAAATCAAACTTTAGCGCTTTATCGGAGTAATCATGATCAAGGCTAATCAACGGCGCTAATGCCGTGACGGTAATACCTACTTCTTCGCTTAACTCACGTATTAGTGCTTGTTCAGCGGTTTCATTGGCTTCGACTTTACCGCCGGCAAATTCCCATAATCCACCTTGATGAGCATTGGCATCACGGCGAGTAATAAATATTTGATCTTGGGCGGGGTTTAAAATGATCCCGGCCGCGATCCAAAGCCGTTTTTTGAGCATAGCTGGTTGGGTCATAATTTCGTCCCTAGATAAATCGAATACTAAAAGAATGCGATTAAAAAAGGGCGAGCTAATGTGAACATTGACTCGCCCTTAATCAGTAATAGCGTGTTAAACCGATGCTGAATATTTAATAGTTATCTTCCGACCAACCATCGCTATCAGACATATCGGGTGCGCCCGCAATGGATTTCTCCTCATCTGCCCACTCACCAAGATCAATCAATTGGCAGCGTTTACAGCAGAAAGGACGGTAAGGGCTTTGCTCGCCCCAAACCACATCAGTTTTACAAGTTGGGCATTTCACCACGGTTGGTTGAGATTGCGACATAGTCACCTCAGCAAATAGCTAATTTAAAGTCGATATTAGTTGCCACTGTCGAGCCGTCTTCATAAGGTGAAAAACGGATAGAGAAGTGGCTACGGTGGCCTGATACCACAGGGTAAACACCATAGCTTGCATCGATTTCAATGCGAAGTAAACATGATAAGCTGGCATCATTTTGGAAAAAACCATTATGTGCTACCTGTGGTTGGTATTGTGCCGATTGACGCACTAAATGCAGCCACAAGGTTAACGCTTGATCGACTTCTGCCAATTGATCAAGCCATGCTTGCAAGGTTTGCTGACGTTCATCTAGCGGTAACTGGCGCCAGTAATGTAATGCCGGTAGATCAAAACTACAGGTGCCACCAGGAATAGCAAAGCGTTGGCGAATCGAGCTTAGAAAACGGTCTTCACGCAGGCTTTGGCCTAGGCGTGGTGCAGCTAATAGGTTTTTCTGAGCATGACTCATGCTATCAAGTAATGATTGGATCGCGGTTGGATCAACGCCGTCGTAATCTAACCATGCTTTTAATTTAGTGCTTTGTTTATCGAGTGCTTTAGCAAGATCGGTTTTAACCGGAATTTGCTCAATGAGCTCAAGCAGATCAAATAAGGCATTAAAGAAAATCGTATATTGCCATGGGTCGCTAAGTTCGCTGCTTTGATGTAATTGTTGTAGTAAGTGTTCAAGGCGCAGATAAAGGCGCACCTTTTCATTCAGTGGATGTTCATAGCGATGTATTTGCATAACGGAAACCAATGGAAGCCAAAAAAAGAATAATGAATGCACGCAGAGCGTTATTTCGCAGCCTGTGCTAGGGCGAGATAATGCTGGTGTAGCTGAGCAACTTGAGTCAACAGTGCCTGATTATCACCGTTATTACAAATGATATCATCAGCAGCATCGAGGCGTTGTTGACGCGTGGCTTGCGCTGAGAGAATATTCTTTATTTGCTCTAGCGATACATTATCTCGTTGTTGGGTACGCATTATCTGTGTTTGTTGGTCAACGTCAACCACCAGTAACCGATCGGTGAGGATTTGAAGGTTATTTTCCACCATTAACGGCACGATCAGTAGGCAATAGGGTGATGTTGCGCGATCGATATCGGCTAACATTTTGGCTCGAATCAGTGGATGTAACAGTTGATTGAGCCAGTTTTTAAGTTGTGGATCACTAAATATTGCCGCTCTTAATTGACTGCGATCGAGATTACCGTCTGCCAGTAGTATGCTTGAACCGAATTTTTCAACAATGCGCGCTAAGCCGACACTGCCAATCGCCACTACTTCTCGAGCAATAATATCGGCATCGATTAAATCAATGCCATACTCGCCAAATAAATTCGCCACCGTGGTTTTACCACTGCCAATACCACCTGTTAAACCGATCACTACCGCCATTAATTAAAATCCTAAATATGAGCTAACATACCAATGTAAAATTGGTTGGCCCCATAGAATAGCAATCCAGCCAGCGACGGCAAGGTATGGTCCAAAAGAGAACGGTGTTTGTTGATCTTCGCCCTTGGTTCGCAGCATGATAATGCCGCAGATAGCGCCGACAAATGAAGACAGTAATACCACAAACGGTAATAACGACCACCCAACCCAAGCGCCGATGGCCGCTAACAGTTTAAAATCACCGTAGCCCATGCCGTCTTTTTTAGTCAGTAGCTTAAACGCCCAAAATACCGACCACAGTGATAAGTAACCCGCCATCGCACCAATAACAGCATCGGTTAATGACACCGGACTGATGCCGATAACAGCCAATAAAATCCCCGCCCACATTAATGGCAGCGTGATTTGATCGGGCAGCAGCATTTTGTCGATATCAATAAAGGTCAGTGCGATAAGAGCAAAACTGCAACCAACGACAGCGACAGCCCACCATGTAGGCGGTAATACTAACGCAACGGTTAAACTAATGATGGCGGTCAGTAATTCAATTGCAGGGTAGCGTTTACTGATCGGGGCGTGGCATTCGCGGCATTTACCTTTTAATACTAGCCAGCTAAGCAGCGGAATATTTTCTAGTGCAGTAATAGCATGATTACAATGCGGACAACGCGAACGTGGCACACTTAAATTAAACGGCGCACCGGTATCATTGGCTTGAGCATAATCCAGTTCTGGAAAGCAATCTTGGCATTCTTGACGCCATTGCCGCTCCATCATAATAGGTAGTCGATAAATGACCACATTTAGAAAACTACCAATCAATAACCCCAAAATGGTGGCAAACAGCGGATATAGCCACGGGTAATAACTCAATACAGCCATGCAGTGCTCTCTAAAAAAAGTAGTCGGTTAACCTTAGCGTGATGGTTCTTGATTGAGTTGTGATCATCCCATAACGCTCATTAGCGTAAAGATAGGCATGTACATCGCGACTAACAAACCACCGATAATGGTACCAAGAATGATAATAATAAATGGCTCGAGAATTTGACCAAGGTTATCGACAGTATTATCGACATCATCTTCATACAATTGCGCCATTTTATTGAGCATATCATCAAGTGAGCCAGATTCTTCACCAATCATTACCATTTGTAGCATTAATTCTGGAAAAACATCTGCTTGACGCAAGGCTAAGTACAATGGCATTCCCGCCGCGGTGCTGTTATAGACCTCATCAATTGCTTGTTCGATATAAAGGTTATTACTGGTTTTAGCCGCCGATTGAATGCCGGTTAATAATGGAATACCGGCATTAAAAGTGGTCGCAAGAGTACGGGCAAAGCGCGAGATAGTGGCTTTGAGTAACACATCGCCGACAATAGGCAATTTAAGGCTGAGCTTATCGGCACGATAATGAAAGCGGTAGTAATGCTTATAACAATAACGATATAGCAAGATCACCGCCACAATGCCAATACCAAGGTAAGTACCATAGTTAACCAAAAAATCTGAGGCTTTCATTACTTGGCGAGTAAACCACGGCAGTTCAGCGCCAAAACCACTAAAAATGGCGGCAAATTGTGGGATCACAAATACCAGCATTAACACCGTCACCAAAATGGCGGTGATCGACACCATTGATGGATAGATCATCGCTTTAATGATCTTTTTACGCATCGCTTCAGCTTTTTCACGGTAGACCGCAATTCGTGCAAACACTTGCCCTAAATGACCGGTTTGCTCGCCCGTATCGACTAAATCGCAATAAAATTTATCAAACAGCGGTGAGCTTGAACGCATCGCTTTTGACAGCGACGATCCAGCTTCAACTTGGGTAGTAACTTGATTTAGCGTAGCGCGCATTTCGGCTTTATGATGACTGTTAGCCATTAAAGTTAACGCTTGTACTACGGGCACGCCTGATTCCACCATGGTTGATAACTGCCGAGTGACCATGGTGACATCTTCGGGCTTCATTTGGTTACGAAGACGGCTTAATGTGCCGGGAGTAGTACGCTTGATCTTTTTAACATTGATCATCTGCTCGGTAAGCTGATGCCGTACTTCTTGTTCTTGAAAACCCATGGTGACGCCAGACACTTTACGTCCGGCTTGATTGACGCCACGCCATTGGTAGTAACGAATTTTAGTGGCAGCAACCATAATAAATTCTCTTTAGTTAGCAGGAAAAGGGAAATAGGTGTCGTTGAATATCATCAATAGCACGATTGATGGCGGCTAAAGTTGTAGCACCCGTTGTAATTCTGTCAGGCTAGTAATGCCAGCAACCAGTTTATCGATGCCAGACTCTCGCAGCCGCTGCATACCTTGGCTGGCAGCAATATCTTCAAGTTGCAAGCTGGTGGCGTTTTGCATTAATGCTTCGGCGATCTCACGGCTAAATTGCATCACTTCATAAATACCCACTCGACCAACATAGCCTTTGTTGCAATCATCACAACCTTCTTTATGGGCTTGATAGACGCTGGTATTCAGTGGCAGCTGTAATCGTTCACAGGTGAGATCATCCAATGGGTGCGGTTGCTTACAGTGGCTGCATAAACGGCGGGCTAAGCGCTGCGCAATGATCAAACTTAATGATGAGGCGAGGTTAAAATCTTCGACCCCCATATTGGTTAAACGAGTAATGGTTTCAGCGGCAGAATTGGTGTGCAGAGTTGAGAGCACCAAGTGGCCAGTTTGGGCTGCTTTAACCGCAATCTCAGCGGTTTCAAGGTCACGAATTTCGCCGACCATCACCACATCGGGATCTTGGCGCAGAAATGAACGCAGCGCTTCAGCAAATCCAAGTCCCGCTTGATTATTGATCTGAACTTGGTTAATACCTTGAAGGTTGATCTCGACCGGATCTTCGGCGGTGGAAATATTACGCTCATCGGTATTTAAAATACTTAATCCGGTATATAGCGATACCGTTTTACCGCTCCCCGTAGGGCCTGTCATGAGAATCATCCCTTGCGGGCGTTGCAGAGCATTTAAATAGGCCTGCTTTTGAGCATCGCTGTAGCCTAAGATATCAATGTTTAAGCTGGCACTGGAGCTGTCTAAAATTCGCAGCACCACTTTTTCACCCCACAAAGTCGGTAGGGTTGAAACGCGGAGATCAATTGCCAGTGCGTCAGATAACTTAAGCTTGATTCGTCCATCTTGCGGTTGACGGCGCTCGGCAATATTGAGCTTTGACATCACCTTTAAACGGGTTGATAACCGCCGCGAAAGGGTCGCAGGTGGAGTGGCATGCTGATGTAAAATACCGTCACAGCGAAATCGAATCCGATAACTGGTTTCATAGGGCTCAAAGTGAATATCTGACGCTTTGCGGCGCAAAGCATCCATTAACACTTGGTTGATATAGCGGGTAACCGGAGCGCTGTCTTGGCTTAAATCGGTGGCTTCATCAACTTCAAGTTCATTAATATCAATGAGGTTACCAAGATCTTCATCGCTGATTTGGCGGCTGCTACCGACATCACCAATGTCACTACCATAAACCCGTCGAATCGCGGATTCTAATTGCTTATTGTCTAATAATAATGGTTCAACGTTCTTACCAATAGCGAAGCGAAACTCATCTTGAGCATCGACATTGGTAGGATCGCTAAGGCCAACAAAAAGGGTACTGTTGTCTTGTGCCAGTGGCAGAATACGATGGCGTAATACCAGTTCACGTTGGTAGACACTTTGGCAACAACCTTGAAAGTCATAGTGATGAACATCAACCCGATCAAGATTGAACAGGTGTGACAATGAACGGGCGAGTTCATCATCTTGCATGATCCCCAAACGGGTAATGGCGGTCGGGACATTGATCCCTTCCGCCTGTACCGACTCGACTATTTGTTGTTCCTGTTCGCGGCTGATTAACTCAGCTTGGAACAGGATCGAAGCGAGGTTGGTTTGCATGGTTAGCTTAGCCGCCAGCTGGTGGGGTTGGTTTATTAGCTGCAGTACATGCTTTTGGTAGAATACTTTGGTCTATAGTTGTTCCTGTACAGGTCCATACACCATCTGTATCTCGGTTTAATACTAAAGATTTACCAGTATTTAAAGGGCTAACTTTACCGTCTGTAAAGGCAAAAGTTATAGTCCCTGCTGCGCCATCATCAGTATTAGCTAGTGCTATATCACCAAGCTCTGCATCGGGAACTCCCAGATCACTTTCAATACCAGCAACAGGAAACGTTCCATTTTCAACAGTATATGCTTCTACGTTAGTTTTGAGGCCAGTTAAGGTTGCTAGAGCTGCTGCACCTTCAGCTTTAGCGACATACTTTTGGTACTGTGGAATCGCAATTGCTGATAACACACCGATCACCGCCACCACGATCATCAATTCAATTAAAGTAAAGCCTTGTTGCTTTTTCATATTCCATTCCTTGAAAGTTTAGATTCGCGCGTAGCGAACAATAAAGGGTAGTGCAATAGCTATAGCATAGGTGGCTTAAGGTATTGATTGAATAAGGGCTAGAAAATTGCTGGGTACAGTTTGAATTTTTTATTGAGCTGTTGCAGCAGTTGCAAAATAGGGTTGGAGTTAGAGCGCAAAAGAGAGGGAGGGATGAGTAGCGAACGAATCGTGATCTACTCACCGCGTGATTGAGCCTTAAAGAAATTAATAAATCCAATGACGCTACAACGCGCGGTGAGTAGATTCCCTATCTCGCTCGTAACCTCGCTGTAGGGAATGACGGGGTGGGCTCGGTATTCACTGTCGGCAATGACGGAGTGTGCTCAGTATTCACTGTCGGCAATGGCGGGGTGGGTTATACAAACCTCATCGACAAATCCATTGCTCGCACATGTTTCGTTAGCGCGCCGACGGAAATATAATCGACCCCAGTTAACGCGCACTGACGAATATTGGCGAGGGTAATATCACCTGAGTTTTCCAGTGCCGCACGACCAGCGTTAATCTTTACCGCTTCACGCATCATCTCGAGGCTGAAATTATCGAGCATAATAATATCAGCGCCGGCATTAATTGCTTGTTCTAATTCGGCTAGCGATTCGGTTTCTATTTCAACTGGTTTACCGGGGTTTAATTGTTTAGCGGCGGCGATTGCTTTTTCAATGCCGCCACAAGCCATAATGTGGTTTTCTTTGATCAAATAGGCATCAAATACCCCAATGCGATGGTTAAAACCACCACCACAACTGACCGCATATTTAAGTGCACTGCGCAGCCCCGGAATGGTTTTGCGAGTGTCTAACAGGCGAGTGTTAGTGCCTTGCAGTTGGTTGACATATTCGGCGGTAAGGGTGGCACAACCCGATAAGGTTTGAATAAAATTCATCGCGTTACGCTCACCGGTCAGCAAAACCCGTGATGGGCCACTTAAGGTACATAACACTTGATTGGGTTTAACCACCTCGCCATCGCTAACATGCCACTCAATCACCACTTCACCACCTAATTGAGCAAACACTTCATCAGCCCACAGTTGGCCACAAAAAACGCCATATTCACGAGTGATAATAGTGGCAGTGCTGTAACTATCCGCCGCAATTAAATTGGCTGTAATGTCGCGGCTGGCATCAATCTCGCCACCTAAATCTTCACGCAGAACATCAGCCACAGCGCGAGTGATTTCGAGTGGTAATTGTTGCTTAAGGTAAGCGAGGCGGGCTGTGCTGTCGTGTTTGTTTTCCATAGCTGTCATGTCGTATCCATTGCATGAGTTTGCCGGTAAATGAATTACCGCGAGTGATAATTAAAGCATACAGGGAATAGATTCAGTTTTCGAGGGGTGAGGAAGAGCGGAATACGGTGTGGAATATATTTTTCCGTGACTATTTACAGGGGGATAGTTTTAGTTTTTTCTACGATACACGATATTTATTTTTTTACTTTGAGGTTGATATGACTTTAACCATTAACAGCGACCATTGGCTTGATAACGTAAAGCGTGTGCCATCCCCCTTTTGTGATGCGCGCCCTGATGATGAGGTGTCTTTGCTGGTGGTGCATAACATTAGCTTGCCACCGGGTGAATTTGGCGGGCCTTACATTGAGCAGTTATTTACCGGTCAGCTTGATCCTAACGAACATGCTTATTTCGCATTAATTCATCAGTTTCGAGTCTCAGCGCACTGCCTGATCCGTCGTGATGGCAGTATTATTCAGTTCGTCCCCTTTAATGCTCGCGCATGGCATGCTGGCGTTTCTTGCTTTGAAGGACGGGACAAATGTAACGACTATTCAATCGGGATTGAGCTCGAGGGGTGTGACAATTTACCTTTCACTATCGACCAGTATGAAGCATTAGCCACACTGAGCCAAAAAATCATGCAGCACTACCCAGCGATCACCCGTCAGCGAGTAACGGGGCATGAATTTATTGCGCCCGGACGTAAAACTGATCCTGGATTAGTGTTTGATTGGTCTGGCTATAAAAAACAGCTATAAGCGATTATTTATTAATAATTACTGACTATATTGTTGATAAAAGAAGCAAAAGTAGTATTGATCGTAGTGGTGTATTACGTGCTTGTAGCGGCTAACTGTATATATTTCTAGCGGTGGATGTTGGTGTGCATGGGTTTAAGTGTGTGTTTTTTGTTAACGCACGTTGGTTCTATGATTTCAATCAAGTTGAATGTGGACTTTTGAGATTATTTCTGTAAACTTTCACCATCAGTAAATTGGTAATACCAATTACCCGTATTGTTAGTTTTGTTATGAAGTAGATTGATTATAAGAAGCATTTATCATAATGACGTATAAACGCATTCGCCAACCTAAACTTTGTGATGCTATCGAGCAAGAGCTTGAGTGTTTGATTGTTGAGGGGACATTATCTCCTGGGCAACAATTACCTCCAGAGCGTGAATTGGCAAAAAAATTTGATGTTTCTCGGCCTTCTGTACGCGAGGCGATTCAACGCTTAGAAGCCAAACATTTACTGACTCGTCGTCAAGGTGGCGGCACTTTTGTTACTGATAATTTATGGAAAAGTTTTTCTGAGCCACTGCTTGATTTATTAGCGGCGCACCCAGAAACACAATTAGATTTAGTTGAAGCGCGCCATGCGCTAGAGGGATTAGCGGCATATTATGCGGCCCTGCGTGGTAATGATGATGACTTTAATCGAATTAAAGATTGTCATGTGCAAATTCAACAAGCTCAACAGCAAGGCGATTTAGCCGCAGAAGCTACTGCGGTAGTGCAATGTCTTATTGCGGTCACAGAGTCAGCGCATAATGTGGTGTTATTACACATTATTCGCAGCTTAGCGCCATTGCTTGAACAAAATGTATTACAGAATTTTAAGCATCTTAATCGTCACCAAGCGGTGGTGGATAAGGTGAGTAAACACCGAGCCAATATTGTGCAGGCGATTGTTTCTAAACAGCCTAAAAAGGCACGTGAAGCATCTCATGCACATTTGGCTTACATTGAGGAGACTTTGTTGGATTTATCGCGAGAAGATAGCAGACGTGAACGCTCTCTCCGTCGAATTCAACAACGCAAGGACGGGCTTGACTAGGGTTCTTTATCAGCCAAAGGCCTTTGCAAGTCGCGACATTGTTAGTTTAGTAGATTATAACGAAAGGATAGATCGCATGTCTGAAGTCATGAAGAGTGACGTGGATGCACTGGAAACTCAAGATTGGTTAGAAGCTCTTGAGTCAGTAGTCCGTGAAGAAGGTGTTGAACGCGCCCAGTACCTACTTGAAAAAGTATTGGATAAAGCACGTTTAGACGGTGTTGATATGGCTACAGGCATCAACACTAATTACGTTAATACGATCCCTGCGGAGCAGCAACCTGCTTACCCAGGTGATATTACGCTAGAGCGTCGTATCCGTTCTATCATCCGTTGGAACGCGATCATGATCGTATTGCGTGCATCGAAGAAAGATTTAGACTTAGGCGGCCACATGGCGTCTTACCAGTCTGCTTCTGCTTTCTACGAAGTATGTTTTAACCACTTCTTCCGCGCACCTAATGACGTTGATGGCGGCGATTTGGTTTATTACCAAGGTCACATCTCTCCAGGAATCTACTCTCGTGCTTTCGTTGAAGGCCGTTTAACAGCAGAACAGCTTGATAACTTCCGTCAAGAAGTTGATGGTAAAGGTATCCCTTCATACCCACACCCTAAGCTAATGCCTGAGTTCTGGCAGTTCCCGACGGTATCTATGGGTCTAGGTCCTATCTCTGCGATCTACCAAGCGCGTTTCCTTAAATATTTAGAAGGCCGTGGTCTTAAAGACACTTCAGCGCAACGTGTTTACGCGTTCCTAGGTGACGGCGAGATGGATGAGCCAGAATCACGTGGTGCGATTTCTTTCGCTGCGCGTGAGAAGCTAGATAACCTATGTTTCCTTATCAACTGTAACCTGCAGCGTCTAGATGGCCCGGTTATGGGTAACGGTAAGATCATTCAAGAGCTAGAAGGCCTATTTAAAGGTGCTGGCTGGAATGTGGTTAAAGTGATCTGGGGTAACAACTGGGATTCACTACTAGCAAAAGACACCACAGGTAAGTTACTTCAGTTAATGAACGAAACTATCGATGGTGACTACCAGACATTTAAATCTAAAGATGGTGCTTACGTACGTGAACACTTCTTTGGTAAGTACCCTGAGACTGCAGCACTGGTTGCTGACATGACTGATGAGCAAATCTTTGAACTGAAGCGTGGCGGTCACGATTCATCTAAGCTATTTGCAGCATTTACTAATGCGAAAGAGACTCAAGGTAAACCAACGGTTATTCTTGCTAAAACTGTTAAAGGTTACGGCATGGGTGAAGCTGCTGAAGGTAAGAACATCGCTCACGGCGTGAAGAAAATGGACATGACTCATGTTCAATATCTACGTGATCGTTTAGGTCTACAAGATCTTATCTCTGACGAAGCAATTAAATCATTGCCTTACCTAGAACTTGAACAAGGTTCTGCAGAGTACAACTACCTGCACGCTCGTCGTGAAGCACTATTAGGTTACACACCTAAGCGTAGCCCTAACTTTACTCAAGAATTTAAAGTACCTGAGTTAGAAGAGTTTGCACCATTATTGGTTGAGCAAAAGCGTGAAATCTCTACCACTATGGCTTACGTTCGTACTCTAAATATTCTATTGAAAGATAAGAATATCGGTAAGAACATCGTGCCTATTATTTGTGATGAAGCACGTACCTTTGGTATGGAAGGTCTGTTCCGTCAAGTGGGTATCTACAACCCAGCAGGTCAAACTTACACTCCAGAAGACCGTGGCGTTGTTTCTTACTACAAAGAAGCAAACTCAGGTCAGGTACTGCAAGAAGGTATCAACGAATTAGGTTCAATGGCATCTTGGGTTGCTGCTGCAACATCATACAGCACTAACAACCTACCAATGATTCCATTCTACATCTACTACTCAATGTTCGGCTTCCAACGTGTTGGCGACATGGCGTGGATGGCAGGTGACCAACAAGCACGTGGCTTCCTATTAGGTGCTACTGCAGGTCGTACTACCCTGAACGGTGAAGGTCTACAGCACGAAGATGGCCACTCACACATCATGGCTAACACTGTACCTAACTGTATCTCTTACGATCCAACGTTTGCTTACGAGCTAGCGGTTATCATGCAAGACGGTATTCGTCGCATGTACGGTGAAAATCAAGAGAACATTTATTACTATCTAACAGTAATGAATGAAAACTACGCTATGCCTGCTATGCCAGAAGGCGCAGAAGAAGGTATTCGTAAGGGTATCTACAAGCTTGAGTCTTACGCTGGTGATGCTCTTGATCAACAGGGTAAGAAGGTTCAGTTAATGAGCTCTGGTACTATCATGAACGAAGTACGTGCAGCGGCTCAAATCCTAAGTGATGACTACGGCGTAGCGTCTGATGTTTACTCAGTAACATCATTCAACGAATTGACTCGTGACGGTCAAGATGCTGAGCGTTACAACATGCTGCACCCACAAGCTGAGCAGAAAGTCCCTTACATCACGACGGTTATGGGTTCTGAGCCTGCAATCGCTGCGACTGACTACATGAAGAACTACGCAGAACAAGTTCGCGCGTTCATGCCTTCTGAGTCATTTAAAGTACTGGGTACTGATGGCTTTGGTCGTTCAGACAGCCGTGCAAACCTACGTCGTCACTTTGAAGTTAATGCAGGCTACGTTGTTGTTGCTGCACTTTCTGAATTGGCAAAACGTGGTGACATCGAGAATTCTGTAGTTGTAGATGCAATTGCTAAATTCAACATTGACGCAGACAAGATCAACCCGCTATACGCGTAAGAGGCAAATATAATGGCAATCGAAATTAATGTACCTGACATCGGTGCGGATGAGGTTGAAGTAACTGAGATTCTTGTTAGCGTTGGCGACAAGGTTGAAGAAGAGCAATCACTGATCACTGTTGAAGGCGATAAAGCATCAATGGAAGTGCCTGCTTCACAAGCGGGTATCGTTAAAGAAATTAAAATCGCGGTTGGTGACACAGTATCTACTGGTTCATTGATCATGATCTTTGAAGCTGAAGGCGCAGCGGTTGCAGCACCTGTAGCAGAAGCGGCACCTGTTGCCGCGCCTGTGGCAGCAGCTGCTGAGCTTAAAGAAGTACACGTGCCTGACATCGGCGGTGATGAAGTTGAAGTAACTGAAATTATGGTTGCTATCGGCGACAGCATCGAAGAAGAGCAGTCACTACTTACTGTTGAAGGCGATAAAGCGTCAATGGAAGTACCTGCACCGTTTGCTGGCGTACTAAAAGAAATCAAAATTGCAGCTGGCGATAAAGTATCAACTGGCTCATTAGTAATGATTTTTGAAGTTGCTGGCTCTGCGCCAGTAGCGGCTCCTGCTCAAGCAGCAGCACCTGTTGCAGCGGCACCTGCTGTTGCTGCAGCAAAAGATGTTCACGTGCCTGATATCGGCGGTGATGAAGTTGAAGTGACTGAAATCATGGTCGCTGTTGGTGATACAGTAGAAGAAGAGCAATCTTTAATTACTGTTGAAGGCGACAAAGCATCAATGGAAGTACCTGCACCTTTCGCTGGTACTATCAAAGAAATTAAAATTGCTGCTGGCGACAAAGTTTCTACTGGCTCGCTAATCATGGTGTTTGAAGTTGCTGGTGCAGCACCTGTTGCGGTTGCAGCAGCGCCTGCTCAAGCGGCGGCACCTGCAGCTGTTGCAGCGACTCCTGCTCAAGCAGCACCTGCGGCGACAACGGGCGACTTTGAAGAAAACAACGATTATGCACATGCATCACCTGTTGTTCGTCGTCTAGCACGTGAGTTTGGCGTTAACCTTGCGAAAGTGAAAGGTACTGGCCGTAAGAACCGCGTTCTTAAAGAAGACGTACAAAGCTTTGTTAAAGATGCACTTAAGCGTCTTGAATCTGGTGCTGCAGCATCGGCTTCTGGTAAAGGCGATGGCGCAGCTCTAGGTCTACTTCCTTGGCCGAAGATTGACTTCAGCAAGTTTGGTGACACAGAAGTTAAGCCTCTATCTCGCATTAAGAAGATCTCTGGCGCTAACCTGCACCGTAACTGGGTAATGATCCCGCACGTTACACAGTGGGATAATGCTGATATCACTGAGCTTGAAGCATTCCGTAAAGAACAAAACGCTATCGAAGCGAAGAAAGACTCTGGCATGAAGATCACGCCACTTGTGTTCATTCTTAAAGCTGCTGCGAAAGCACTTGAAGCGTTCCCTTCATTCAACTCTTCACTATCTGATGATGGCGAGAGCTTGATTTTGAAGAAATACATCAACATCGGCATCGCGGTAGATACTCCGAATGGCTTGGTTGTTCCTGTATTTAAAGACGTTAACAAGAAAGGTATTTACGAGCTATCTGAAGAGCTAATGACTATCTCTAAGAAAGCACGTGCTGGTAAGCTAACGGCATCTGATATGCAAGGTGGCTGTTTCACTATCTCAAGCCTAGGTGGCTTAGGTGGTACTGCATTCACACCAATCGTGAATGCACCAGAAGTAGGTATCCTTGGTGTATCTAAGTCTGAAATGAAGCCAGTATGGAACGGTAAAGAGTTTGAACCGCGTCTACAACTGCCATTATCACTATCATACGATCACCGTGTGATTGATGGTGCAGAAGGTGCACGTTTCATTACTTACCTAAATGGTTGTCTATCAGACATCCGCCGTTTGGTACTATAAGGTTTCACATCCACAACACCATGCCTACTCTGAGTAGGCATGGAATTGTTGTTTAGCTCACAGGCTGCAGTAATTTATTTTTCATTCCATTAACAACTTGATAAAGTTGTTAATCAGTTTGACGGTAAATTTAGCATTAAAAAGAACAGCATTGCTGATAGCCTGTTAGGGATAAAAGACTTACAACGAGGTCATGATGAGCAAAGAAATTAAAGCCCAAGTAGTGGTGTTGGGTTCAGGCCCTGCAGGTTATTCTGCGGCATTCCGTTGTGCAGACTTAGGTCTAGATACGGTTCTAATCGAAAAATACAATACTCTAGGCGGCGTATGTCTTAACGTCGGCTGTATTCCATCAAAAGCTCTACTTCACGTAGCGAAAGTTATTGAAGAAGCAAAAGCGATGGCTGAACATGGCGTGATTTTCGGTGAGCCACAAACCGATATCAATAAAATCCGTCTATGGAAAGATAAAGTAATTACCCAACTTACTGGTGGTCTTGGCGGTATGGCTAAGATGCGTAAAGTAAACGTTGTTAACGGTTACGGTAAATTTACTGGTCCTAATTCAATCGTTGTTGAAGGTGCTGATGGTCAAACTACCGTCACTTTTGACAATGCAATTATCGCTGCGGGTTCACGCCCAATCGAACTACCATTCATTCCGCATGAAGACCCACGTATTTGGGATTCAACAGATGCGCTAGAGCTTAAAGAAGTACCTGAGAAGTTACTTGTTATGGGCGGCGGTATCATCGGTCTTGAAATGGGTACGGTTTACCACGCGCTAGGTTCTGATATCGACGTTGTTGAGATGTTCGATCAAGTAATTCCAGCTGCTGATAAAGATATCGTTAAAGTCTTCACTAAGCGTATTGCGAAGAAATTCAACCTAATGCTAGAAACGAAAGTGACAGCAGTTGAAGCTAAAGAAGACGGCATCTACGTATCAATGGAAGGTAAAAAAGCCCCTGCTGAGCCTGTTCGTTATGATGCAGTGCTAGTGGCTATCGGTCGTGTACCAAACGGTAAACTGATCGACGCTGAAAAAGCAGGTATCAATGTTGATGAGCGTGGCTTTATTAACGTGGATAAACAACTACGTACTAACGTTGCTCACATTCATGCGATTGGTGACGTTGTTGGTCAACCAATGCTGGCGCACAAAGGTGTGCATGAAGGCCACGTAGCGGCTGAAGTTATTTCTGGTAAGAAGCATTACTTCGATCCTAAAGTTATTCCTTCAATTGCCTACACTGAGCCAGAAGTTGCGTGGGTAGGTAAGACTGAGAAAGAAGCAAAAGCTGAAGGTCTAAACTATGAAGTTGCTACTTTCCCATGGGCTGCATCTGGCCGTGCTATCGCATCTGATTGTTCAGATGGTATGACTAAGATGATCTTCGATAAAGACACGCACCGTGTTATCGGTGGTGCTATCGTCGGTACTAACGGTGGTGAATTGTTAGGTGAAATCGGTCTAGCGATCGAGATGGGTTGTGATGCAGAAGATATCGCATTAACTATCCACGCTCACCCAACACTGCACGAGTCAATTGGTCTTGCAGCAGAAGTATTTGAAGGTTCAATTACTGACCTTCCTAATGCAAAAGCAGTAAAGCGTAAGTAAATCTCGCTTAACTTGCTCTGTTAACTAAAAAGCGCCTGATTGGCGCTTTTTTTGTGGCTAAAATTTGATAATGATTGAAAATTAATCCCAATAAGTGCGACAAACTTACAATTTTGTGAATGTTGTAAAACATCGATTTATTTTAAATTTAAGTTAAAAGTGATATGGTATTTAACAGTTTATCTCTCTGATTTACAGCTAAGGCGTCGAATTTATAATAAACGTCAATGATTGATCAGCGAGAGATCATTCAACTTCCAAGGATGTTCGATGTCATCGTCGAGCCAATATATGAGGAATATGTCGTGCTAGAAGCCTACCGTAAACACGTCGAAGAACGTGCGGCTGAAGGGGTTGTTGCCCAGCCGCTAAATGCAGAACAAGTTGCAGCTCTGATTGAGCTATTAAAAACCCCACCGCAAGGTGAGGAAGCTGCATTACTGGATTTATTAGAAAATCGAATTCCACCGGGTGTAGATGAAGCCGCTTATGTTAAGGCAGGTTTTCTAGCTGCGATCACGACTGGCGAGGCCCAATCGCCATTGGTTAGTAAAGCAAAAGCAGCGCAATTATTAGGCACTATGCAAGGTGGTTATAATATTGAGCCTCTGATTTCATTACTTGATGATGCTGAACTGGCCCCAATTGCAGTGACGGCGTTATCACATACATTACTGATGTTTGATTCATTTTATGATGTTGAGCAAAAAGCCAAATCAGGTAATGCTTTTGCCGAGCAAGTGCTGCAGTCTTGGGCTGATGCCGAGTGGTTCTTATCTAAACCGGCGCTTGCTGAAAAAATTACTCTAACTGTTTTTAAGGTCAGTGGTGAAACCAATACCGATGATTTATCGCCAGCCCCTGATGCATGGTCGCGCCCCGATATTCCACTGCACGCATTAGCAATGTTGAAAATTGAGCGTGAAGGGATCACCCCAGATCAAGCTGGTACTATTGGCCCAATTACTCAAATTGAAGCGCTAAAACAGCTCGGTCATCAATTAGTTTATGTTGGTGATGTGGTAGGTACTGGCTCTTCGCGTAAGTCGGCAACCAACTCAGTATTATGGTTTATGGGCGATGATATTCCTTATGTACCGAATAAGCGCGCGGGCGGTTATGTACTCGGTGGTAAGATCGCACCGATCTTCTTTAATACCATGGAAGATGCAGGCGCATTGCCGATTGAGGTTGATGTTAGCAAGTTAGCTATGGGCGATGTGATTGATGTCTATCCGTTTAAAGGTGAAGTGCGTCGCCATGATAGCGATGAATTAGTATCAACCTTTAAACTTAAAACTGATGTTCTGATTGATGAAGTCCGTGCTGGTGGTCGAATTCCATTGATCATTGGTCGTGGTTTAACTGATCGTGCTCGTCAAGCATTGAACTTACCAGCCTCTGATGTTTTCCGTCGTCCGGTGGCAGTTGAAGATAGCGGTAAAGGCTATACCTTAGCGCAGAAAATGGTCGGTAAAGCATGTGGTGTTGAAGGCGTTCGCCCTGGCACTTACTGTGAGCCTAAAATGACTACTGTTGGCTCGCAAGATACTACCGGTCCGATGACCCGTGATGAGCTGAAAGACTTAGCTTGTTTAGGCTTTTCAGCCGATCTAACCATGCAGTCATTCTGTCATACTTCAGCTTATCCAAAACCGATCGATGTTAATACTCATCATACATTGCCTGATTTTATTATGAATCGTGGTGGTGTCGCTTTACGTCCTAAAGATGGTGTAATTCACTCATGGCTTAACCGTATGTTATTGCCAGATACAGTCGGTACCGGCGGTGATTCACATACCCGTTTCCCATTAGGTATTTCATTCCCAGCCGGTTCTGGTTTAGTGGCATTTGCTGCAGCAACAGGTGTAATGCCGTTGGACATGCCGGAATCTGTGCTAGTGCGCTTTAAAGGTGAGATGCAATCGGGGATCACGCTGCGTGATTTAGTCCATGCCATTCCTTATTTTGCGATTCAGCAAGGGCTACTGACGGTTGAAAAATCGGGCAAGATCAATGAATTCTCAGGGCGTGTACTTGAGATTGAAGGGGTTGAGCATTTATCAGTAGAGCAAGCATTTGAGCTTTCAGATGCATCGGCAGAGCGAAGTGCTGCGGGTTGTACCGTTAAGCTGTCGCCAGAGTCGATCACTGAATATTTAAATTCTAACATCGTGATGCTGAAGTGGATGATCGCTGAAGGTTATGGTGATCGTCGTACCATTGAGCGTCGAATTACCGCGATGGAAGCATGGTTAGCCAATCCTGAGCTGATGACGGCAGATAAAGATGCTGAATATGCGCATGTGATCGAGATTGATCTGGCAGATATTAAAGAGCCAATTTTATGTGCACCTAACGATCCTGATGACGCGCGTTTGTTATCAGAGGTACAAGGTACGCAAATTGACGAAGTATTTATTGGTTCATGTATGACTAACATTGGTCACTTCCGTGCCGCAGGTAAATTACTTGAGAAATTTGGTGGTCAATTAGATACTCGATTATGGGTCGCGCCGCCAACGAAGATGGATCGTGATCAACTGATCGAAGAGGGTTATTACGGTATCTTTGGTCGTGCAGGAGTGCGGGTTGAAACGCCTGGGTGTTCATTGTGTATGGGTAACCAAGCACGAGTGAAAGATAAAGCAACGGTAATGTCGACCTCGACCCGTAACTTCCCTAACCGTTTAGGTAATGGCGCTAACGTGTACTTATCTTCTGCAGAATTAGCCGCTGTTGGGGCAATTTTAGGACGGATTCCAACCATGGATGAATACCTAACTTACGCTCAGCAAATTGATGCAACTGCAGCTGATACTTATCGTTACCTTAACTTTGATCGTATGGCTGATTACACCAATAAAGCCGATGAAGTGATCATTCAGCAACCAGCTTAATAGCTGCTGTTGATGATGTAACGTTTAGTAAATAAAACCCTAGATAAACCAACGCCGCGAATAATCGCGGCGTTGTTATTAGAGCAATATGAATATTGAGGTAATGTTTATATTAGCGAAGATGTTGCTTAACGACCTAAACAATACATTGCCGCGACATTACGTGCAGTTAATTCAACGTTGATTGCCGCATCCTTAAAGGCTTGCTCAAGATTCATTGCCGCAGGCACAATACTAAATACCGCATCGATACCGTGTTGATGGACAATCCCACAATCTTGGCTTAAACAGCCTGCAATACCAATTACTGGCTTGTTAAATTTCTTGGCTGCGCGAGCAACACCAATTGGCGTTTTACCATGAATCGTTTGGCTATCAATACGACCTTCGCCAGTGATCACCAGATCAGCATCTTTTACTATTGCCTCTAAGTTAACCGCATCAATCACGATCTCGATCCCCGAGCGTAATTGAGCGTTAAATAGACCTAATAATGCTGCTCCCATACCGCCAGCAGCACCTGCACCAGCCATATGCTTAACATCAATGGCTAAGTCACGTTTCATGATAGCGGCATAGTGAGCAAGGTTTTGATCAAGCTCTGCCACCATTGTTGGTGTCGCACCTTTTTGAGGGCCAAATACCTGTGATGCACCTTTTTGCCCACAAAGTGGATTATCAACATCACACGCAACTTCTAGTTTGATGGTAGCGAGACGTGGATCGATATGGCTAGTATCTATTGTCGCCAGTTGTGCCAGCGCTTGGCCACCAAATTCTAAAGGCTGACCATTACTGTCTAGCAGTTGCACGCCAAGTGCTTGCGCCATACCGATACCACCATCGTTGGTCGCACTGCCACCGATACCGACAATAATATGCTCAACACCATGATCGAGTGCCGCTAAAATTAACTCACCAGTACCATAGCTGGTTGTTAATAGTGGATTGCGTAACTGTGGGCTAACCAGATGCAAGCCTGATGCCGCTGCCATTTCAATCACGGCAGTTTTACCATTACCCATAATGCCAAAAAAGCCTGCTACTGGTTCGCCTAAAGGCCCGGTGACAGCGTGCTGAATAATGGTGCCGTTAGTGGCGTCAATCAGTGATTGTACTGTGCCTTCACCACCATCAGCCATCGGCAATTTAATGTATTCGGCAGTTGGCATCAGTTGACGAAAACCCGTTTCAATTGCGGTTGCCACTTCCATTGCGGTTAGGCTTTCTTTGTATGAGTCAGGAGCAATAATAATTTTCATAATCAATCAGCCTTGTTAAATGTGAGAGTCCGTTAAAGAAAGGCATATAACGATTTAGTTACTAGAGATAAGTTGCATTTTAGTGACAGATCCTGACAATGGGCGCCAAGCGCATTCTGCTGGCAGTTTAGCAGTTAACAACAAAAATGATCATAGATGGGGTACTAAAGGTATGGATTACGAGTTTAAAAAAAATACCTTGGACGGTAGTTATCATGCCATTTTTTCAATGGGCCATGAAGTCTTAGGCCGTTGGATCATTGATGAGTTAGGCAAGGATGTCGATAAAATAGATATGATAATGGATCAACTTAGTGCATTGAAAAATAGCACTAAAGAATGGCGCTTATCGGGTGAAGAATTGACATTATGCTTGCAAGACAATGAAGCCTTAGTTCAAGCTAACTGTTTGTTTTCAGAAGAAGATGAAGATTTTGAAGAAGATCTGCATTTTTATGATGAAGAAAGTATGTCGGTATGTGGCTTTGAAGATTTAGCCCAAGCATTAGCTGCGTGGCGAGCATTTGTGATCCGTTTCTAATCGAGTGATTTATCAATAGCAATTAAATGCTACATTACAGTGAAAAGGCTGCACCTATATGGTGCAGCCTTTTTTTATTGGAGCGAGTAATTTAATAAATACACCTATTAAACAACACGTTAAATAAGTGGCATGATGATTGTTTGTTGTTTAACCATAACGAGGAAGAATAGTAGAGTTAAGGAGTAAATCATGAAAATAATTAATGCGATTATTAAGCCATTTAAACTAGACGATGTCCGCGAAGCGTTAGCCGATGTTGGTGTTGAAGGGATGACAGTATCAGAAGTTAAAGGTTTTGGGCGCCAAAAAGGTCACACTGAACTTTATCGTGGTGCTGAATATCAAGTCGATTTTCTACCAAAAGTAAAATTAGAAATTGCCACTCAAGCAGAAAACTTAGATGACATTGTCGATGCAATCAGTAAGGCAGCACAAACTGGCAAAATCGGTGACGGTAAAATTTTTGTTTATGATCTTGAACATGCTGTGCGTATTCGTACCGGAGAGGTCGATAGGGAAGCGCTTTAACCACAGTGAGCAGCAAGATAATTAAGACAAGTTATTAGGGGAAGGTAACCATGGAATTATCAGCGACAGTAATTGAATTACGTTATGCACTCGATACATTTTTCTTTTTGATTTCCGGTGCATTAGTAATGTGGATGGCAGCAGGTTTTGCAATGTTAGAAGCCGGGCTAGTTCGTTCAAAGAACACCACTGAAATATTAACCAAGAATTTTTGTTTATACGCTATTGCGTGTACCACATTTTTATTAGTTGGCTACAACATTATGTATGTCGACAACAGTGCGGGTGGTTGGCTACCGTCGTTTGGTGCACTGATAGGTTCTCAAGCCGAAGGCGCCGACCACTCTTTAGAATCCGATTTCTTTTTTCAGGTTGTCTTCGTCGCTACAGCAATGTCTGTTGTCTCTGGTGCGGTTGCTGAGCGCATGAAACTATGGTCTTTTTTACTCTTTTCAGTGGTGCTTACTGGATTAATTTATCCGATTGAAGGTTATTGGACATGGGGTGGTGGCTTCCTTGCAGAAGCTGGTTTTAGTGACTTTGCAGGTTCAGGTATTGTGCATATGGCAGGTGCTGCCGCAGCATTGGCGGGTGTATTACTGCTTGGTGCTCGAAAAGGTAAATATGGCAAGAACGGTGAGATTAATCCGATTCCTGGTTCAAATATGCCCTTAGCCACTCTAGGTACCTTTATTTTGTGGTTCGGTTGGTTTGGTTTTAACGGTGGTTCACAGTTAATGTTATCTGACTTTGAAAATGCGTCTGCGGTTGGACAAATATTCTTAAATACCAATGCTGCTGCCGCTGCTGGTGCGATTGTTGCACTTGCTGTATGTAAAACCATGTGGGGTAAGGCAGATTTAACCATGATTCTTAATGGTGCATTGGCAGGGTTAGTGGCAATTACTGCCGATCCATTGTCACCATCACCGCTGGCTGCTGTTGCTATTGGTGGTATTGCTGGTGCATTAGTGGTGTTTAGTATTATTGGTTTCGATAAAATTAAAATTGATGATCCTGTCGGTGCGATTTCAGTTCACGGTGTGTGTGGTGTGTTTGGACTAATGATGGTGCCATTAAATAATCCTGATGCTGCATTTATGACTCAACTCTTTGGCGCTGCGGTTATCTTTGGGTGGGTATTTGGTGCAAGCCTTGTGGTTTGGGGAGTTTTAAAGCTCACGATTGGTATTCGTGTTAGTGAAGATGAAGAACTTGAAGGTATGGACTTACATGATTGTGGTGTTGATGCTTACCCTGAGTTTGTTAGTTTAAAATAGCAATAGTGACGCTATTTAGCTGCTGTTGAAGTCAAAAAAAGCGTCACTGTTAGCAGTGACGCTTTTTTGTAATGAAGTGTTACAGCTTGATTGTGTTCACAGATGAAAAACGTATAATCTGCATTAATCTAATTGAGAAACATTATCATTACATTTTGCATTAAGGGATTTAGCAATGAAGAAACTTTTAGCTACAGCAGTTCTATTTGGCTTAGCTGCGCCTCAAGTCGCTACTGCTGCTGAAGAAGTCAACGTCTACTCGTACCGTCAGCCTTTCCTTGTTGAACCAATGTTTAATGAGTTCACTAAAGAAACCGGTATTAAAGTTAACGTTAAGTTTGCTAAAGCGGGTATTGCTGAAAAATTACAGCAAGAAGGTGAATACAGCCCAGCAGACGTAGTATTAACAACCGATATTAGTCGTTTGGTTGAGCTGTCAGATAAGAAGCTGGTTCAGCCAGTCGATAGCAAAATCATTGATGCTAACATTCCTGCACAGTTCCGTGATAATGAAGACGAGTGGTTCGCACTAACATTACGTTCTCGCAATGTATATTCATCAAAAGATCGCGTTGGTAAATTACCAGCCTCTTTTGATTACAGTGATTTAGCAAAACCTGAGTGGAAGGGTAAACTTTGTACTCGCTCTGGTAAGCACCCATACAACGTATCATTAGTATCTGCGATGATTGCCCATAACGGCGAAGCTGAAACTAAAACATGGCTAGAAGGCGTAAAAGCAAACTTAGCTCGTAAGCCTCAAGGTAACGATCGCGGTCAAGTACAAGCGGTTAAAGAAGGTTTATGTGATATCGCAATTGGTAACAGCTACTACCTAGGCAAAATGGTTAACGATCCAAACCAAAAAGCATGGGCAGAAGCGGTTGAGATTAACTTCCCAGGTCAACAAGGTAACGGTACGCACGTTAACGTTAGCGGTATGGCAATGGCGAAGTACGCACCTAATAAAGACAACGCTTTGAAGTTAATGGAATTCTTAACTGCAACGACTGCACAGCAAATGTATGCTGAAGTGAACTACGAATACCCAGTTAAAGCGGGTGTTAAGCGCTCTGAGTTAGTTGCATCATGGGGTGAGTTTAAAGCCGATGATGTATCACTTGATGAGGTTGCTCAATATCATCAAGCTGCAATCAAACTACTAGATGAAGTGAAGTTTGATCTGTAATTAGTTACAAAATAAATGGGGCGTTAAGCCCCATTTTTCAGTTTAACTTAGTCTATTTTGCAATAAGTTGTGGTAGCTTCTCATGCCTTGCTGACAGTGAATGTATTTACTGACAAAGTGGCCTGATAATGCAGGCTTGAATATATTGAAAAACGTACTAAGTAGTAGTAAATGAAAGAAAAGTTTTTATTTTGGCGAATTAGCAGCTGGTTATTAGGTTCGCTGTTAGTATTGCCGATTATCGCTATATTCATTACCGCCATGGGTAACTCTGATCAAGTGTTCTCGCACTTGATGAATACAGTGATGTCTACCTACGCATTAAATACTCTTGGGCTGGTGGTTGGTACGGTATCACTGACCTTAGTGTTTGGGCTTCCTTGCGCGTGGTTAATGGCAATGTGCCGTTTACCCGGCGAAAGAATACTTCAATGGGCACTTATTCTACCCCTCGCAATGCCCGGTTATATTGTTGGCTACCTTTATACTCATTGGTTTGATTACGCTGGTCCAATTCAAATTTGGTTGCGTGATATTTTTGGTTGGCAACACGTTAGCGATTATTGGTTTCCTGACTTACGCTCATTATGGGGCGCATGTTTTGTTCTTGCTTTAGTGCTTTATCCTTATGTGTATTTGTTAGTGCGCGCTACGTTCATGGAGCAAAGTAATAACCTGCTTCAATCTGCACGTTTGTTAGGTTGTTCGCCGTGGCAAAGTTTTCGCCGAATTTCATTACCTTTAGCTCGCCCAGCGATTGCAGTTGGGGTGTCATTAGTGGCGATGGAAGCATTAGGTGACTTTGGTACTGTGAGCTACTTTGCCTTAAATACGCTGACGACTGCGGTTTATGATACTTGGCTTGGCTATTCAAATCTTAATGCTGCCGCTAAAATTTCAGCAATTATGTTATTGGTGATTTTTTTACTGATCAGTAGTGAGCGTTTTAGTCGCCGTAAACAAAAAATGTTTCAACAGCAATGTGGTAACGATAGCCATACTAAATACCAACTCACGGGTTGGAAAAAATGGTTAGCTGTTGGCTGGTGTTGGGGATTAGTCGGTTGTGCCTTTTTGTTCCCGATGCTGCAATTGATTGTTTATGCGATCGATTACTTTGCTCAAAGCTGGACTGAGCAATTTAAGAATTATAGTTTAAACAGCTTAATGGTATCGTTGGCGGCGGCGATATTTGCGGTGTTATTAGCCTTGATGGTTAATTTCTATCAGCGCTTAGATGGCCGCAGTATTAGCACGGTACCGATGCGATTAGCGTCATTAGGTTATGCTGTACCAGGTACAGTATTAGCGATTGGAGTGATGATTCCGCTCACCAGTGCCGATCACTTGGTTAATGATGTCGCACAAAGTTTAGATCTGGGGCGTCCGGGACTGATTTTTTCTGGCACTATGTTTGCGATTATTTTTGCTTTTGTGGTGCGATTTGCTGCGGTTGCTATCGGTAGTATTGAAAGTAGTTTAGTTAAAATTCCACCATCATTAGACATGGCAGCTAAAACCATGGGCTATGCATCGACAGCGATGTTACGCAAAGTGCATTTACCATTGATTCGTCGTGGTTGCTTAATTGCAGGCTTGCTGGTGTTTATTGAATCAATGAAAGAGCTTAATGCTGCAATATTATTACGCCCGTTTAATTTTGAAACCTTAGCTACTTATGTATTTAATTTCGCCTCTGATGAGCAATTAGAAGTTGCCGCTTTTCCGGCGATTTTATTGGTCATCGTCGGCTTGATTCCGTTGGTGATGGTTAACCGTTCTTTGGAGCAAAAACATTGATGAAACATGCATTGTCTGTCACCGAACTTAGTTGTAGCTACCATGGGCAGCCGATATTACAAGATTTATCATTAGCGGTTGAGCGTGGTGAAATCGTATGTTTGCTTGGCGCGAGTGGCTGTGGCAAAACCACGCTATTGAAAGCGATTGCAGGATTATTACCGCTGACTCAGGGGCAAATCGCGATTAATGATCGTAGCATTGTTGATCAGTCACTGTGCTTGCCTCCTGAGCAACGTAATATCGGAATGATATTTCAAGATTACGCGTTATTTCCGCATTTAACCGTGGCTGAAAATATTGCATTTGGTTTGCGTCATTGGGATAAGGCACGAGTTGCCGCTAAAATTCAGCAAATGTTAGCACTGGTGCATTTAACTGAACTGGATGATCGTTATCCGCATCAACTTTCTGGCGGTCAACAGCAACGTGTAGCGATTGCACGTGCGTTAGCCAACGAGCCTGATTTGATATTATTAGATGAGCCGTTTTCTAATATTGATACTCAAGTTCGTCATAGTTTGATTCGAGATATTAGACAGATATTTAAAGACCAAGGTGTGACCGCTATCTTTGTTACTCATAGTCGTGAAGAGGCTTTTGCCTTTGCGGATAAAATGGCAGTAATGAATCATGGTGTGATTGAGCAATTTGGTACTGCAACTGAGCTTTATTACCAACCAAGTAGTCGCTTTGTGGCGGAGTTTTTAGGTGTTGGTTCTTATTTACCTGCAACTGTTACGGCTAATCAGCAGTTAAATACTCCCTTTGGTGAGTTAGCATTAGCGGCGCAGCAAAAATTGGCGCTGGCTACAGATGTGGATTGGTTACTACGACCACAGCATTTAACGGTGAAGCCTGAGAATGATGGTTTAGCGGTAATTATTGAGCAGCAGTTTATGGGTGATAGTTGTCGTTATATTGTTGAATTTGAAGGACATAAATTAGTCATTAATTCTAACTTATTATTGAATGTCGGCCAGCGAGTAACTGTCAGTGTTACTCCGCATCAGCCGGTTATTTTCGCAACTGCCTAACAAGGTGCAAGGCTTATTAATGCTAAGCCTTGCAGGTTTTAATTGGCACTAAATTAGTTTTTTTGGGTTAACACTTGCAGATAAATTTGCGCTTGTTCACGTAAAATATCTTGATCTGGATGCTGGTTAGCCTGCATGTAAATCACATAACACATGCCATGGAGCATTTTAGCTAAGTTTTCAGGGGTTTGATTTGAAGTAATTTCTTCATTATCAATTGCTTGAATAAATGCTTGCTGTACTTGCTTCAGATTTTTTTGGTTGCTTTCGATAAACTGTGGCCAGATATCTTCGCGAACTGATGTACTCCATTCAAACCATACTTTGATCCAATCTTGTTGCTCTAATACCGCATCAATTAAGTTATTGCTGATACAGGTTAAGCGCGCATGTAAGGCTTTATTTGGTGCACCGATACATTCAGTTAGCAGATCATTAAATTGGGTCGCAACTTCCATTAATACCTGTTCAACTAATTCCTCTCGAGTTGGAAAGTAATTAAATACCGTTGCAACCGAGACATTTGCCATTTCCGCAATATCAGCGTGGCCTGCACGGCCAATACCGCGACGAGAAAAAACTTCAATTGAATAATCAAGTAACTGTTGCTTTCTTTTTTCTGGTGATAAGCGCGTGCGTGGTTTTTTAGTAATCGTATCCATAATTATTAACTCCCTAGCCATATTTATAATAATGATGTTTATTTTTTATACATAAACCCTACAGCAGCAACTAGGTGTATTCAAACTGAACTATCAATAAGTGTTTCGAATTTTGGACACTATTGATTAAATAACGCTTAAGATGAATGAATGCTACAATAATGACCTTTGGAATATATCGCCTCAGTCGAGTAACGCAGCCGCGTTGATGGAGAATAAAATGAAGCACACTATTGAAGTAATGATTTCTGAGCAGGATGTTCAGGAACGCATCAAAGAGCTAGGAAAGCAGATCACCGAGCATTATAAAGACTCTACAGATTTAGTTATGGTCGGCTTACTGCGTGGCTCATTTGTCTTTATGGCAGATTTAGCACGTGCGATTGAGATCCCGCATGAAGTTGATTTCATGACAGCATCAAGCTACGGCAATACTATGCATAGTAGCCGCGATGTTCGTATTCTAAAAGATTTGGATGACGATATTAAAGGTAAAGATGTGTTGTTGGTAGAAGACATTATCGATACTGGTAATACGCTAAGTAAAGTGTGTGAGATTCTATCGCTACGTGAACCTAAATCAATTAGCATCTGTACATTATTAGATAAGCCAGAACGTCGTGAAGTGGATGTGAAGGTTGATTGGTACGGCTTTATTATTCCTGATGAATTCGTGGTTGGTGTGGGTATCGATTACGCACAAAAATACCGTCATTTACCGTTTATTGGTAAAGTTATTCCAGACGCAGAATAACAATCAAAAAAGCGGCCACCTTATGGTGGCCGCTTTTTTTATGGCTGTTATTTATTATTTTCTAGCTGCTGTAATTGTTGTTCAAGCGGTGGCAATAATGATGACATTGCTGCTTGATAAGCAACTTCAAGGCTTTCACGACTAGTAGCAGTAACGCCAAGATCTTTTAAAATGCCATTGCTGGTACCATAAATCCAACCGTGAATTTTAACTTCTTGGCCACGCTCCCATGCTTGTTGCATGATAGTTGAATTGCCAAGATGGTAAACTTGTGAAGCGACGTTAATCTCACACAATTTATCATCCCACTTTTCACGTGGTAGGCTACCAAGATCTGAGCGATGTTTAAGATACAGATCGCGAATGTGTAATAACCAATTATTAATAAGACCGAGTGGTGGATTTTCTATTGCCGCAGTTACACCACCACAGCCATAGTGGCCACAAATGATGATATGTTTAACTTTCAGTACATCAACGGCATACTGAACTACAGATAAACAGTTTAAATCGGTATGAATAACTTGGTTAGCTACATTACGGTGTACGAACAATTCACCAGAGGTTAAACCGGTAAGACGTTCCGCTGGCACGCGACTGTCAGAACAGCCGATCCAAAGATATTGTGGATGTTGCGCTTCTGCAAGGTGAGAGAAAAACTCTGGATCTTCATCCTTAATGTTCTCTGACCATGAGAGGTTGTTTGCAAAGAGCTGCTTTATATCTGCCATGATAATACCTTATATTAATATGTTCCTTACTATACACAAGCTGCGCTGATAGCAAATCGGATTAGTTGTTAGCGTTTTGTCACTAGCCTATAAATATTTAACAGAAAGATTGCATATAATGAATGCTTTAGAAATAAAAAATGTAAGTAAAACTTACAAAGGCGGCGTCAAGGCGCTGAAAAATATGAGCCTTAATGTCGAGCAAGGTGATTTTTTTGCGTTGCTAGGCCCTAATGGTGCGGGTAAATCGACCACTATCGGCATTATCAGCTCGTTAGTCAATAAAACCTCAGGTTCAGTCAGCATTTTTGGCTATGACCTTGATACTCAAAAGGTGGATGCCAAAAATCAGCTTGGCTTAGTGCCGCAAGAATTTAACTTTAACCCGTTTGAAACGGTAGAGCAGATTGTGGTTAACCAAGCCGGATTTTATGGGGTTGAACGGCCACTGGCAAAACAGCGGGCTGAAAAATATTTAACTCAGTTAGATTTGTGGGGCAAGCGTCATGATCGTGCGCGTAATCTTTCTGGTGGTATGAAGCGCCGTTTAATGATTGCACGCGCATTAATGCATGAACCAAAATTATTGATTTTAGATGAGCCAACCGCTGGAGTTGATATTGAATTACGGCGTTCGATGTGGACATTTTTGCAGCGTATCAATCAAGAAGGGGTGACTATTATTTTGACCACCCATTACCTTGAAGAAGCTGAAATGCTATGCCGCAATATTGGTATTATTAATCATGGTGAATTAGTTGAACATACGTCGATGAAGGCGTTATTGAGTCAATTGGAATTAGAAACGTTTATTTTAGATATTGATACTACAGCAGTAACACCGACGCTGGATATTGGTTCATGTCGCTTAATTGATAGCACGACTTTAGAAGTGGATCTTAACAAAGGTGATGACTTAAACCGTGTCTTTAGTGCGCTAACAGCCCAAGGGGTGATGGTGCGTTCAATGCGAAATAAAAGTAATCGTTTAGAAGAATTGTTTGTTAACTTAGTCAACAAAGATCAAGCATAGTCGTGGTGGATAATTATAAATGAAAAAACAATATTGGATTGCATTCAAAAGCTTAATTACTAAAGAGATCCACCGTTTTACACGGATCTGGGTGCAAACATTGGTTCCGCCTGCGATCACTATGACGCTGTATTTTATTATCTTTGGTAATCTGATTGGTAAGCGTATTGGGGATATGGAAGGCTTTAGTTACATGGAATATATTGTGCCAGGACTTATCATGATGTCGGTGATCACCAACTCTTATTCCAATGTTGCTTCCTCCTTTTTTAGTGCTAAATTTCAACATAATATCGAAGAGTTATTAGTCGCTCCGGTGCCTAACTATATTATTATTGCTGGCTATGTTGGCGGTGGTGTATTACGCGGACTAGGGGTTGGTTTGATAGTATCTGTAGTATCACTACTATTTGTATCACTCAATATTGCTCATTTGTGGGTGATTGTTGCGACGGTAGTAATGACCTCAATTGTGTTCTCACTGGGTGGATTAATTAACGCTATTTTTGCGCGTACTTTTGATGATATTAGTATTATTCCAACCTTTGTTCTAACACCTTTAACTTACTTAGGTGGCGTGTTTTATTCAATAAATTTGCTACCAGAAGTGTGGCAAATGGTGTCAAAGGTTAACCCGATTGTGTATATGGTTAACGCCTTCCGCTATGGCTTTCTTGGCGTGTCTGATGTTGGTATTGGGACATCGTTTGCAGTATTAAGTGTGTTTGTTATTGCGCTTTATAGTGTGGCTTATTATTTGATTTCGCGTGGTATTGGTTTGCGTTCATAAGCGTTATTCCAATAGCAACAGTTAAAAAAATACCGCGCGTTAATAACTAACGAGCGGTATTTTTTTAGTCGACGTTTAGCAATTAATTTGCTTCAGCGACTTCTTCTTCAACCGTTACAGCAGGAGATAAATCTACTACTTGGTTGTCGATTAAACGTGCTTTACCTAACTGAGCAGACATCAGAATAACGGCTTGTTGGGTGGTGTCAGTAATTGGTAATAAAGTCACAGCATCGCGAATAAAGCTTTTATCGGGTTGCAGACCTGCGGCACGTAATTGATCGTTAGCATCAACAATTAATTCGTCATAGTCACTACGACCACCACGCATTTGGCTGCTTATCCAACGCATTGTACGGGCTAAAACTGGTGCGCGCTGGCGTTCATCAACGGTTAGATTACCATTGCGTGAACTCATGGCTAAGCCATCCATTTCGCGTACAGTTGGCACGCCAACAATCTTAATATCCATCGCTAAATCAATCACCATTTGACGAATAAGCGCCAATTGTTGGTAATCTTTTTCGCCAAAACAGGCGACATCAGGCTGAACAATATTAAACAGTTTATTGACGATGGTTGCTACGCCACGAAAGTGACCTGGACGTAATTCACCTTCTAACATCGTTGATAATCCAGGGACGTCGATGACCGTTTGATTGTTAAGACCTGCTGGATACATGATTTCTGGGGTTGGAGTAAAGACTACATCCACCATATTTTGTTGTTGTAATTTAGCAATATCTTGTTCAAGAGTACGAGGGTAATTAGTTAAATCCTCAGCTTTCTCAAACTGCATTGGGTTAACAAAAATACTCGCAACAACAACATCGGCATGCTTACGTGCTTTACGCATTAACGTAAGATGGCCTTCATGCAAGTTACCCATAGTTGGAACAAAGGCAATTCGACGACCGGCGCGGCGCCACGTCGTAATCTGCTCTCTTAGTTGGGCAATCTCGGCGAATGTTTGCATCTCTTATTCCTTATTCAAAGGTATGTTGAGACCCTGGAAATGCACCAGACTCAACATCTTCAATGTATTTAGTAACCGCAGCACGCATATCACCAGTTTCTGCAAGGAAGTTCTTAGAGAACTTCGGCATATAGTTTGCAGAAATACCAAACATGTCGTGCATAACCAGTATTTGGCCATCAGTCGCATTACCCGCACCGATACCAATTACAGGCACATCCACCGCCTTGGTAATACGTTCAGCAAGGCTTGCTGGAACACATTCCAATACGATGATTTGGGCACCAGCTTGAGCGAGAGCAATGGCGTCATTTACCATGGTCTCAGCTTGATCCAAATTGCGGCCTTGAACTTTATAACCGCCAAAAATATTGACAGACTGAGGGGTTAAACCAAGATGGGCACAGACAGGTACTGCACGTTGTGTCAGGGTTGAAATAGTTTCAGCAACCCAAGCGCCACCTTCGATTTTTACCATGTTAGCCCCGGCACGCATTAATTTTGCGGCATTTTCACACGCTTGTGCTGGGGTTGCGAAGGTCATGAATGGCATGTCAGCCATTAGCAGCGAATTAGGGCTGCCTGCACGAACGCTACGGGTATGGTAGGCGATGTCATCAATGGTTACGGGTAGAGTGTCATTACGGCCTTGGAGAACCATGCCTAATGAATCGCCTACTAACATAACCGGCATATTCTGTTGCTCAAATAATTGGGCAAAACTGGCGTCATATGCTGTTACTGATGCAAACTTGCGACCTTCTTGCTTCCATTTTAGGAGATCGTTGATAGTGATTTTTTTCATAGCTTGTTCCTCGCCCTGATGAATTTATGCTTGCCAAATAGCTAAGCCATTACGGTTAACCTGAGTCAATAACGTGCGTAAAGAAGTGTGATCAGGTAAAACTAAATCAGGGTTAATTTCGGCCAGTGGATACAGTACGAACTCCCGTACCTTCATTCCATAGTGTGGCACGGTAAGGCGCTCACACTGATGTTGTAGATCACCATATAAAATAATATCGAGATCTAACGTTCTTGGACCCCAGCGTTCATCTTTGCGAACACGTCCTTGTTCGAGCTCAATCGCTTGAGTATGGTTGAGTAATTCAAGCGGAGCTAATGCAGTATCAATAGCGACAACCGCATTAATATAATCAGGTTGGTTTTGTGGTCCCATCGGAGTACTGCTGTACAACGAAGACACACTAACCACCTGACTATGTGGTAAATGTTGCAGTGCTTCAATGGCTGTTTTAGCTTGGGCGACGGGATCGCCCAAGTTACTGCCTATAGCGATATAAGCGCGAATCATGATTTAACTTGTGGCTTTTTACGACGTGGTTGCTGTGGGCGACGACGACGTGGGCGGCGACTACCACCATCATTAATATGAGTTACCATTTGGCCGCGTTGGTTATAATCGGCGTTTTGGAACTCACTCCACCATTGCGCTAGTTCTTTGATGTCACTGCCTTCAAATAAACTACGCATTTCAAGGAAATCATAAGCAGCACGGAATTTAGGGTGTTCCATGGTCTTAAATGCGCGTTTGCCACTGCGACGACTAAAGCGTAGCTGTTGCTGCCAAATGTCACGTACGGTGGTGGTATGGCGGCGTGGAATCGCAATTGAACGTACTTGCTCATCAAGAATGTCGTTACTGGCAACCATAAAGGCATCATAGAATGATAAGCCACTTGCAAAAGAGACTTCTTCAGCGCGGATCATCATTGGATACCACAGCATTGCAGCATAGATAAAGGCAGGATTTACTCGCTTATCTTCAGCAATACGTTTATCGGTCGAGGCCAGAATATGCTCGATCATTTTTTCGGTTTTGCTGCTGTTATTCTCAGTAAAGTGATCCGATAGGATCGGGAATAACTGTTGGAATAAATTGTATTCACGCAGCATACGGTAGGTTTCTAAACCTTGACCTGATTGCAGTAATTTAAGGCTTTCTTCAAACAGACGTGCTGCTGGAATATCTTGCATCAATATTGCCAGATCACGGATCGGTGCCGCTGTTACTGGTTCAATATCCATATCAAGTTTAACCGCAAAGCGAACCGCACGTAGCATACGTACTGGATCTTCGCGGTAACGGGTTTCTGGATCACCCATTAAGCGAACAACGCGGTTATTCAGATCTTCAATGCCTTGAGCATAGTCGGTTACGGTGAAATCTTTAACGCTGTAGTACAAGGCATTAATGGTAAAGTCACGACGTTCTGCATCTTCTTCGATGGTGCCGTAAACATTATCACGTAATAACATGCCTTCTTCACTGCGAGAAGAAATTTGCGGTTTTTGCTTATTGTCTTTCGGGGCTACAACCTGTGCCGGAGCATCAGAATGGTGGCCACGGAAAGTCGCAACTTCGATAATATCGCGCCCAAAAAGAATGTGCGCTAGACGGAAGCGGCGGCCGATTAAACGACAGTTACGAAACAGTTTTTTGATTTCTTCTGGTGTTGCATTGGTCGCAATATCGAAGTCTTTTGGCTGTTTGTGGAGCAATAAATCGCGGACGCCGCCACCAACAAGGTAAGCGTCGTAACCGGCTTTGTTTAGACGATATAGTACTTTCAGCGCATTTTCGCTGATATCTTTTCGTGAAATGCCGTGCTCTGGGCGTTGGTAAACTTGCAAAGTTTGTTCCTCTGGAACGCGAGTACTACTGTCGCGATTCAATACTTTACGGCAAAAGCTGGCTACTCGATTAAAGATAATACACCCCATATTGTGCACTTGGTTCAACAAACAGCCGTGTATGATATATCACGGCAGACTATTTTAGAATGCTAGTGTGATAGCAGTTGTCTTTGGTAGCTGTTTGAGCTGCCAATGAGTGATGCCCCACTGTAATATTTGTTCTACGCTTTCTGTGACCAGTTCTGCCGGTGGCGAAAACCCTAGAAAACGTAGCGCTGCCATTAATGCTGGCCGAGGATTAAGTTTATCAATCGCTGGCGCATGGTTTTGTTTCGACAATTTATTACCATTGTCGGTAATGGCAAGCGGTAAGTGCAAATAACGAACTTCAGAATGTCCAAGTTGACGGTAAAGACCAATTTGACGCCCTGTAGGCTCAATTAAATCTGCACCACGAACAACTTCAGTGATCCCTTGTTCGATATCATCTAGCACTACAGCAAGATTATAAGCAAATAAACCATCGCGGCGATGAATAATAAAATCTTCATTCGCCAATGCTAATGGTAACTCGATACGACCATGTAACAGGTCATCGAAATGGGTTATTGGTGTGTCTACTTGTAATCGAACCGCACCATTATTGTGCCGTTGATTGAGGGTACGACAGGTACCAGGGTAAAAGCCGCCCGCTTGTTTAATGTCTTTTCGACTACACTGACAATAGTATGCCTTACCTTGAGTTAACCAAGCATCAATTTGAGCCTGATAAGCATCATGGCGTAAGCTCTGATACATGATATCGCCATCCCACATGAAGCCAAACGCTTCAAGTGTACGCAGAATATCATCAGCAGCCCCAAGCATTTCGCGAGGTGGATCAAGATCTTCGATCCTAACGATCCATTTTCCTTGCTGAGATTTTGCTTGTAGGTAGCTACCAAGAGCAGCAATTAACGATCCGAAATGCAATGGCCCTGAGGGCGATGGCGCAAAGCGACCGACATATTGATTTGTGTTAGTCATACATTAATAAACGGTTATAAAATCCAAGTTGTTTATTATTGAACTTGGTACGGCAGCGTAAATGTCGCCCAGAGTCAGGGGTAGATATAACAAAATATATTCCCTCCAAACTGAATAATGCTCTCTAAAATGAGAACACTATTCAGTTTGGTGCCTATTGATCTATAACGCGAGATTATGATTAAACAGGCAGAGCTCGTGCGACATCGGTAAGTAAATAACCATAGGGTTAGTTACTGCGTGTTATTTTGAGCGCTAGTGTAAACGAAAGAGGGAGCTTACGCTCCCTCTAAAATTAGCTTAACCTGATAAAGGCGTAAATTAGCCAGCCATTTGCTTTTCTTTGATCTCTGCAAGTGTTTTACAGTCGATGCAAAGATCTGCAGTTGGACGAGCTTCAAGACGGCGAATACCAATCTCAACACCACAAGAGTCGCAGAAGCCGAAATCATCTTCTTCGATACGCTTAAGTGTCTTGTCAATTTTCTTGATCAGTTTTCGTTCGCGGTCACGGTTACGAAGTTCAAGGCTGAACTCTTCTTCTTGTGCGGCGCGATCCACTGGATCGGGGAAGTTAGCGGCTTCATCTTGCATGTGGTTTACAGTGCGATCAACTTCAACGCGAAGTTGGTTACGCCATGCTGATAGAATTTTATGGAAATGCTCTAATTGAGCTTCGCCCATGTATTCTTCGCCAGCTTTTTCCTGATAAGGCTCAACCCCAGCAATAGCCAGGATGCCTAGTGATTTTTTAACGTTGGTCTCTGGCATATAGCATCTCCTAATGTACCTAATAACCGTCACTGGTTAATTTTGGGCGGTATCTATACCAGAAAGGTTACGATGTGGCAATTACTGTATAACTTCAATTCTATGTCAATGTGAAGAAAACGGCATTTTTTATGTCAAATGCTGAAATTGTATACAGTCGGTAAGATTTATTTCGGTTGCGTTAATGGTGGCCCGATAGCAAATTATTTCGACACCAGCAGCAATGGCTTGGTGTAATAATTGGGCATATTCAGCATCAATATGCTGTGCAACATCAACCTTTTTGATTCCCGTATGTAACACTGCAAAAAACAGTATAGCGCGTGAACCCAGTTGTGCCATTTGGGTCAGCTCTCGTAGATGTTTCTGACCACGAGTGGTGACGGCATCAGGAAAGTAACCTTGACCATTATCCGCTAATAAGGTCACGCTTTTTACTTCAATATAGCAGGCTGGACGGGTTTGTGATTCAAGTAATAGATCGATACGGCTATTTTCAGTGCCATATTTCACTTCGGTTCGTAGTTGATCATAACCGCTGAGCTCTGGTATGCGTTGCTGTTCAATGGCTTCTTTAACAAGGTGATTGGCTTGAACGGTATTAACACAAATCCAATCATTAGCCGCAGTGTGCGCCAGTTGCCAACTATTAGGGTATTTACGCTTTTTATTATCAGAAGTTGAATACCATACCGTAGTGCCGGGATCAGCACAGCCGGTCATGGCGCCGGTGTTAGCACAGTGAATTGTTCTAACCTCACCATCATTTAAAGTGACATCAGCTAAAAAGCGTTTATAGCGTTTAATTAAAGTGGCGGCTTGTAGCGGTGGATCAAACTTCATTATGGCCTCGAGCATCGATTATTATTTTTAGTTGCGGGGTGGCTTTCGTTACAATGTGATTTCGTATTGATCATGACATAAGGTGGCACCATTGTCACAACTCCCAATTGATGAGGTTTTAGCAACCTTATTTAGCGCGTTAACTCACCATACCCAAGTGATATTAAAAGCACCACCGGGAGCCGGTAAATCAACACGGTTGCCGTTGGCGCTATTAGATAAAGCCGTTATTCAAGGGCGAATTATCATGCTTGAACCTCGACGGTTAGCAGCAAGAAATATTGCTGGGTATTTAGCGCAGCAATTGGGTGAGCGTGTTGGACAAACCGTTGGCTTACGAGTACGAGGTGAAACGAAAGTCAGTTCGCAAACACGACTAGAGATTGTCACTGAAGGCGTGATGACGCGAATGTTGCAGCATGATCCTGAACTTGCAGGCGTTGGGCTGATTATTTTTGATGAATTTCATGAACGCAGTATTCATGCAGATACCGCATTGGCATTAGCGATCGAAGTGCAACAAGCTTTGCGTGATGATCTGCAGTTATTAGTGATGTCTGCCACTCTAGATCAAACTGCTTTGGTGCAACTGTTACCAGAGGCTTATTATGTTGAATCTCAAGGGCGGTGCTTTCCGGTTGAATATCGCTATCAAGCAGTGAGTGATCCACGGGATGTGATTGAACAAATGGCGGCCGCGATTAATCAGTTGCTAACCATAGAATCAGGTTCGGTATTAGCCTTTTTACCTGGTGTTGGTGAAATTAAACGCTTGGCACAAGCATTAGCCACGCGGTTAACGCCAGCTAATAGCACTATTAACATTTGCCCGTTGTATGGCCAATTACCGATTGAGCAACAACAACAAGCGATTAATCCACCACCTGCTGGGCAGCGTAAAGTGGTATTGGCGACCAATATTGCTGAAACCAGCTTAACCATTGAAGGAATTCGATTGGTAGTGGATAGTGGTTTGGAACGGATCGCGTTGTGGGATCCTAAAACCGGAATCAGTCGCTTGCAACAAGTACGAGTAGCCCAATCCTCGGCTGAACAACGCGCTGGGCGTGCTGGCCGTTTGGAGGCGGGTATTTGCTTGCGAATGTACAGTGAAGAGTCACTTCAACGTCAACCAGCAACGCCGCAACCAGAAATCTTACGCAGTGATTTAACCGCGTTGGCGATGGATCTGGTTCAGTGGGGCTGTCATGATCCACAAGAGTTGCAGTGGTTAGATCTACCGCCAGCAATTGCTTTACAGCAGTCGCGGCAGTTATTACAGCAACTAGGTGCGATTGATGAACGAGGTCAACAAACGCCACGTGGTCAAGTGATGCAAACTTTAGGTGTCGATCCGCGTCATGGCGCAATACTCGCGTTTGCAAAACAAATGGCACACCAACAAGCCGATGCCACTATTTTGACTACCGCTGCGATGCTGGTGGCATTACTCGAAGATCCACCACGTGGTATTGATAATCCTGATTTATCTTTTCAGCTGCATTTACTTGAAACTAAAAAACTGGCGAAAAGTCATGCTTATGTGCAGCGTACTCAGCAACACCTTGCAGCTTTAGGCACGGCTAAAAATAGTGAGCTAAAGGTCAATAATCATTGGGCTGCGATAGTATTAGCCGTTGGTTTTCCTGATCGAATTGCGCAATCTCGTGCTGAAGATGGTCGTTATCAATTAGCCAATGGCCAAGGGGTAATGCTTGAGAGCAGCCAAGGATTAGCGAGTCAGTCTTTGTTGGTAGTAGCCGATGTGGTCAAAACGCGCCAAGGTGACAGTCGAATCCTCTCTGCGATCAGTGCTGATTTAAACGGGTTACAGCACGCATTGCCGGAATTATTTAATCAATGTGAGTGGCTTGACTGGGACGATAAAAAAGGCCGTTTAAGTGCTGAGTATCGTACCTATTGCGGTAAGTTAATTGTTGCACGTAGCCTTGCTGCCACTCCCGATGCCACGCTTGCCAGTGCAGCATTACTCAATGCAGTTAAGCGTAAAGGATTGGCAGTATTAAATTGGACGCCAGCTGCGACACTGTTACTGACGCGTGGTCGTTGTGGCAACCAGTGGTTACCTGAGGCTGATTTTCCCGCATTAGATGAGGCAAGTTTATTAGCCAATGCTGAGCAATGGTTATTGCCATATCTCAATGGCATTACCACCTTAAAAGGGCTACAAAAAGTTAATGTGGTAGCAGCATTAGAGGCTTATCTCGGTTGGAATAAAAAACAACAGCTCGATCAATTATTGCCAACTCATTATCAAGTACCGACAGGTTCAAAAATTGCCATTCGTTATCAAGCCCAGCAGCAACCTGTATTAGCGGTTAAGTTACAAGAAATGTTTGGTGAGCCAACCACGCCGACGATCGCTAACGGTAAAGTTGCTTTGGTGTTAGAGCTATTATCGCCAGCACAACGACCGTTACAGATCACACAAGATTTAGCTGGTTTTTGGCAAGGCTCGTATAAAGATGTCCAGAAAGAAATGAAGGGACGTTATCCTAAGCACCCTTGGCCTGATGATCCTGCTAATCATTGCCCAACCCGCAAAATTAAAAAATACCTTTAACGATGCTAAACAAGTTCGATACCTGTATATATAATCAGTTATAGTTGCTAAGATCTTAATACTGAATCATAACAGCAGAGCTCAATCATAGGCTCTGCTTACATACAGGAATGACGGTAGTTGATGCATTATGAGTAAGACGCCACAGCCCCCTAAACCACAGCAGAAGAAACCTGCCGCTGCACGCAAAAAGGCCGCTGTAAAACCAACTGCTAACAAACAGCCGGCAAAAAAAACAGCCTCGAAAAAAACTTCAGCTAAAAAAAGTACCACTAAAAAATCAGCCGTTTCTCATCCATGGCTACGTAAGCTGGGTAGTTTAGTGTTTAAAATGACCTTAGTGGTAGTAGCTATTTTATTAGTGATCGGTATTTATTTAGATACTGTGGTGCGTAATAAAATGGATGGCCCAATTTGGGATTTACCCTCAGTTGTCTATGGCCGAGTATTAACGTTACATCCAGGCCAAGCGATGACTATCAGTGATGTGCGACGTGAACTCGATGTATTGCAATATCATAAAGTGCGTAGTCCGCGAAAAATGGGAGAGTATTCTGCCTCTTCAACTCGCGTTGAGTTAATTCGACGTCCATTTAAGTTTGTCGATGATCCGCAACCACAACAGCATGTGATGCTAACGTTTGCTGGCAGTAAGCTAGCTTCGATCGTTGATGTCACCACTAACAGGCCATTAAAAACACTCAAAATCGAACCTAAACTACTGGGTATGCTAGGGCTATCAGGTAATGAGCAACGGATCTTTATGGCGCGGGATCAATTTCCTCCATTGCTGATTAATGCGCTGTTAACCACAGAAGATCGTAATTTTTATGAGCATGATGGCGTGTCACCATTAGCGATTCTGCGAGCAATGGTGGTCAACCTTAAAGCGGGTCATACCGTTCAAGGTGGTAGTACCCTTACGCAACAATTGGCGAAAAATTTATTCTTAAGTCGTGAACGTAGCTTGTGGCGTAAAGTCCGTGAAGCCTATATCGCGGTGATTATTGATCACCGTTACAGTAAAGATCGCGTGCTTGAAGCGTATTTAAATGAAATTTACCTTGGTCAAAATGGCGCTAAAGAAATACATGGTTTTCCATTGGCGGCACGATTCTATTTTGGACGTCCATTAGAAGAACTACGGGTAGATCAATTGGCAATGCTAGTAGGAATGGTGAAAGGGCCATCGCAATTTAACCCTTGGCGTCATCCAGAGCGAACCCTTAAACGCCGTGACTTAGTATTGTCACTATTAGCTAAAAATGATTACCTAACCGAAGCCCAATATGAGCAGGCATTTTCTGAACCATTAGGGGTACAAAAAAACGCGAAAATAGCCAGTCGTCAACCAGCGTATTTTCAGCAGTTACAACGTGAGTTACAACGAGATGTTGGTGATATCTACAAATCAGGTAAAGGACTGCGAATTTTCAGTACCCTTGATCCGCTATCTCAACAAGCGGCGGAAAAAACTATTGCAGCGATGGTGCCACGGTTAAATAAAAAAGCCGGAGTTAAAGTCGAGACAGCAATGGTGGTGGTTGATCGACAAGATGGTGCCGTGCGCGCGCTTATTGGCGGTAGTCGTCCCGGCTATGCTGGTTTTAATCGTGCTCTTGATGCTCGTCGTCAAATTGGCTCATTGGCCAAGCCAGCAGTGTACTTGGCTGCTCTGAGTCAGCCGCAGAAGTTTAGTTTAGCAACCACCCTTAATGATCAAGCTATTGTCTTAAAGGGCAGTAAAGGTACTTCATGGCGACCTAGAAACTATGATCGTAAGTTCCGCGGTCAAGTACCACTCTATTATGCGTTAGCGCATTCATTGAATGTGCCAACGGTGAACTTAGGCCTAAAGGTTGGGCTTAATACCGTGATTAACACCATCGCTAAGTTAGGAGTTAATCGTGATCAAGTTCCACGTTTACCTTCAATATTATTAGGCGCATTTAGTTTGTCACCGTTTGAAGTGGCACAAATGTTCCAGAGTATTACGAATAATGGTCGTAAAGCGCCGTTATATAGCCTAGATGCGGTTGTTGATAGCCAGGGGCGGGTGCTATACCAACATTACGCTCCGGTTGAACAAGTCGTGCCTGAACAAGCTGCTTGGTTAACGACCTATGATATGAAAAGAGTGGTGAGCCAAGGTACAGCGCGTTTTTTACAAACTAAATTTAGTTCAGCGAAATTAGCCGGTAAAACAGGTACCACTGATAATAATCGTGATAGTTGGTTTGCTGGTGCTGATGGACGCGAAGTTGGCGTGGTGTGGGTTGGGCGTGATGATAACACGCCAGTGCGATTAACCGGCTCTAGCGGCGCGCTACGGGTTTATGCTGATTATCTTGCTCGTCGCCAACCATTACCATTAAATATCGGCTGGCCGCCTTATATCACCACGGTGAAGTATCAACGCACAGCTAATGGCAGTTTGCGATTTGATTGTAACGGCAACGTTGCCTTACCTGCATGGGATAAAAATGGTGACTTAAAGGCGAAGTGTCATGACAGTCAACCTGCGACATGGATAAAGCATATGTTTGCGGGATAATATGAGCCTTGGCGATTGATAATAGTGTGAAACGACAACTGTGAGGTTGTCGTTTTTTTTCGTTCATTTTTTACAGACGAAAAAAAAGCCTCATCAAAGATGAGGCTTTCAAAAGATGGTGCCGACTACCGGAGTCGAACTGGTGACCTACTGATTACAAGTCAGTTGCTCTACCTACTGAGCTAAGTCGGCACACTAAATTCTTTTTGTATAACGTCAATGACGTTATTTTATAATATGGTGCCTCGAGGCGGAATCGAACCACCGACACGAGGATTTTCAATCCTCTGCTCTACCGACTGAGCTATCGAGGCAGAAGTAGTGATGGTTAAGTCTCTACTTTTGCATTTCTTACCGAAGTAAGAGAATAAATGGTGCCGACTACCGGAGTCGAACTGGTGACCTACTGATTACAAGTCAGTTGCTCTACCTACTGAGCTAAGTCGGCACATAAATTCTGTAATCTCTTCACTCAAATGAGCCAAGAAATAAATAGTGGCTCCCTCTACTGGACTTGAACCAGTGACATACGGATTAACAGTCCGGCGTTCTACCAACTGAACTAAGAGGGAATTAACTTTTACTATTCAACACGATAAATCGTATCAAATTTTAATATGGTGCCTCGAGGCGGAATCGAACCACCGACACGAGGATTTTCAATCCTCTGCTCTACCGACTGAGCTATCGAGGCAAACACAGCAATCAAATTGCTATTTTTGCATTTCTTACCGAAGTAAGAGAATAAATGGTGCCGACTACCGGAGTCGAACTGGTGACCTACTGATTACAAGTCAGTTGCTCTACCTACTGAGCTAAGTCGGCACATAAATTCTGTAATCTCTCCGCTCTATTGAGCCAAGAAATAAATAGTGGCTCCCTCTACTGGACTTGAACCAGTGACATACGGATTAACAGTCCGGCGTTCTACCAACTGAACTAAGAGGGAACAGATTTTGTCGTTGCTTGGCACCAGACTTCAAAGAGAAGAAATGGTGCCTCGAGGCGGAATCGAACCACCGACACGAGGATTTTCAATCCTCTGCTCTACCGACTGAGCTATCGAGGCAACGGAGCGCATTAAAAAGGTTTTTGAGCTTTTCGTCAATGGTTTTTTTTTAAATAGTTATCAACATTGTCTTTTTTGCCCTGATTGGTGTTATTTTGAACTTAAATGTTCGGTTTTACTGTATTTGTTAGTCTCGGTAGGGAAAAGCGTTTGATGGCGTCAGCGTTGTAAAAAAGTGAATTAAAGAAAAATGAGTGGTGGCATGCAAGTCTAATTTATCGTCATTCCCGACAGTGAATGCTCGCGAGAGTGATAGGAAATCTACTATTCGCGCGTTGTATATTGATTGTTTTGGGATGGTGTCTTTTAAGCTCGATCACGCGATAAATAGATCACGGATAGTCGGTAATGGTATTTGGAATGATGAATACTAATTCTCCCGCCGCCATTCCTACGAACGAGGTAGGGGATTTCACCCAACGACAGACGAAAAAAACCTTGTCTTTCGACAAGGTTTTCTTGTTTGGCTTCACTCTACTGGACTTGAACCAGTGACATACGAATTAGCAGTCCGCCAAGCTTCTCATAAAGTGCCGCCAACTGAACTAAGAGGGGATTTCACCAATCGACAGACGAAAAAAAACCTTGTCTTTCGACAAGGTTTTCTTGTTTGGCTCCCTCTACTGGACTTGAACCAGTGACATACGGATTAACAGTCCGCCGTTCTACCAACTGAACTAAGAGGGAATTAACTTTTACTATTCAACACGATAAATCGTATTAAATTTTAATATGGTGCCTCGAGGCGGAATCGAACCACCGACACGAGGATTTTCAATCCTCTGCTCTACCGACTGAGCTATCGAGGCAGAAGTAGTGATGGTTAAGTCTCTACTTTTGCATTTCTTACCGAAGTAAGAGAATAAATGGTGCCGACTACCGGAGTCGAACTGGTGACCTACTGATTACAAGTCAGTTGCTCTACCTACTGAGCTAAGTCGGCACATAAATTCTGTAATCTCTTCACTCAAATGAGCCAAGAAATAAATAGTGGCTCCCTCTACTGGACTTGAACCAGTGACATACGGATTAACAGTCCGGCGTTCTACCAACTGAACTAAGAGGGAATTAACTTTTACTATTCAACACGATAAATCGTATCAAATTTTAATATGGTGCCTCGAGGCGGAATCGAACCACCGACACGAGGATTTTCAATCCTCTGCTCTACCGACTGAGCTATCGAGGCAAACACAGCAATCAAATTGCTATTTTTGCATTTCTTACCGAAGTAAGAGAATAAATGGTGCCGACTACCGGAGTCGAACTGGTGACCTACTGATTACAAGTCAGTTGCTCTACCTACTGAGCTAAGTCGGCACATAAATTCTGTAATCTCTCCGCTCTATTGAGCCAAGAAATAAATAGTGGCTCCCTCTACTGGACTTGAACCAGTGACATACGGATTAACAGTCCGGCGTTCTACCAACTGAACTAAGAGGGAACAGATTTTGTCGTTGCTTGGCACCAAACTTCAAAGAGAAGAAATGGTGCCTCGAGGCGGAATCGAACCACCGACACGAGGATTTTCAATCCTCTGCTCTACCGACTGAGCTATCGAGGCAACGGGGCGCTATTAAAAGGGTTTTGAGCCTTTTCGTCAACCCTTTTTTTAATAAAAAATGATTATTATGTTTGAGTGTTGACTTTTTGTTCGTTGTGGCGTGGTTTTTTACTTTTTTTAATGTTTTCCGCCGTTTGAGTCACGGCGGAATATCTCTTTGATCTCAATATTATTTTGTTGGTGGCGTATAACCATCAATCACGACATCTTTACCTTCAAACAAAAAATTAACCATTTCTGTCTCAAGTAATTGGCGATGTTCAACATTCATCATATTGAGTTTTTTTTCATTAATCAGCATGGTTTGTTTTGCTTGCCACTGTGCCCATGCTTGTTTTGAAATACTATCAAAAATCCGTTGACCAAGTTCACCTGGGTACAATTGAAAATCTAGACCTTCAGCATCTTGCTGTAGATGGACACAAAAAACAGTACGGCTCATGGAATATTCCTTATGCATGTATCATTAAATCACAGCGAGAAGGGCTGAATTTATAATGGCGGTATTTTTTATAACTGCAGTGTTTTTTTATAACAACAGTATTATAGCAATAGTTATACCAGACTCGACCTGTAGCGGCTAGGGTCGAGGCTGGAATAACAACCGTGTAATCAGTATGGATTATATGCTCACCTAGGTTAGTGGCTAGCTAGCATTGCGAGGGTGATCGCTACCGAATTGTCAGCAGTTATCTGCTTTAATTTAGGGTAGTCAAAGTGTGCTGAGCCATCGGCTTTATCTGAGATGGTACGAATAACAACAAAGGGTTTATTAAACATAAAGGCAACTTGTGCTACTGCTGCACCTTCCATTTCAATTGCCATTGCATTGAATTCATTATGAATAAAGTTCACTTTTTGTTTATTAGCAATGAACTGATCACCGGTTGCAATAATACCTTGAAAAACTTTTTTCTTATCAAGAACCTGCTGTGCCGCAGCAAATGCTTGTGCGACTAATTGTGGATCCGCATAAAAGTAACGATCATCAAATCCGTCCATATGGCCAGGTTTATTGCCAAAAACAGTTAAATCAACATCATGTTGTACCAATGCGGTTGATATCACCACATCGGTTGGTGATAGTTCTGCTGCCGCCGCGCCTGCAATACCGGTAAAGATTAATTTATCAGCCTTAAATTCACGTATTAAGGTGGTGGTGGTAACCGCTGCATTGACTTTACCGACACCAGAGCGAGTGACAACAACCGAGTGGTTACCGATTTTTCCTTGATAGTACTGATGTTGACCAATAGTGATCGTGTGCTTATTTTTAATGTGTGGCAGTAAATTGGTAATTTCAGCATCCATTGCCCCAACAATAGCAATCGTTTGCGTTGCAGAAGCAAAAAAAGAACAACTAGCGAGTACAGCAGCGAATAAATAAGTAAATTTTTTCATAATGTCAGTGAGTTAATAAGCAGATTAATAAAGGCCGCGATAGTAACTAGTTACATTTTAAAATGACATCACAAATAGGGTTTTGTGAGCATAAAAATGTAACTAGTGATAAATATCATTATAGGTATAGCAATCCATCAAGGATCTTTTGTACCGGTGCAGCTAAACCAATTTTGGCGGGATCATGGAGATCATACCATTGCCCTTGGCGCTGATGGATCACATCAGGAAGTGTGTTTAGAGTGAATAATACCGGCACAATATCAAGGTGGTAATGGCTGAATGTATGTCTAAATGCGATTAACTGTTGCTGACTGGCAATCATGGTTTGCGGCTGTCCCAGTTGTTGCAATAATAGATCATTAAGATCGTCATTATCATGCTGTGGAAAGCACCATAAGCCACCCCAAATACCCACTTGGGGACGTTGCTCAAGCCATACTTTGTCGCCATAACGTAAAATGGCAAACCAGGTTTGTTTTTCTGGCATCACTTTTTTGGGTTTCTTGCCTGGAAATTCACTCTGTCGTTGCTGTGCTTTGGCAATGCATTGCGCTTCAATAGGGCATAAATCACATTTAGGTTTGCTACGAGTGCAAATCATTGCGCCCATATCCATCATCGCTTGATTGTAACGTTCGACGCCAATCGCCGGCGTATTTTCAATCGCGATATTCCATAGCGCATTTTCAACCGTTTTTTTTCCCGGCCAACCTTCAATCGCATAACAACGCGCTAAAGTACGCTTAACGTTGCCATCTAAAATAGGATGATGCTGTTTTAATGATAGCGATAACACCGCACCTGCAGTTGAGCGGCCGATCCCCGGCAGTGCTTCAACCGCTTCAATCGTGGTCGGAAACTCACCATTATGTTCAGCAACAATTAATTGGGCTGCTTTGTGAAGATTACGTGCGCGAGCGTAATAGCCTAATCCCGTCCATAAATGTAACACTTCATCTTGCTCGGCAGCGGCAAGATCAGCCACGGTAGGGAAGCGTGCCATAAAACGTTCAAAGTAAGGGATCACTGTGGCAACTTGAGTTTGTTGCAACATGATCTCTGATAACCATACTTTATAAGGGGTTTTTTGGTGTTGCCACGGTAGGGTTTTACGGCCGAATTTATCATACCACGCTAAAATAGCGTCGGAAAAAGCTGTACTCACAATGGGCTCACTTTACTAAATTGGCATTAAAAAAATGCCGAGTTGGGCTTTATTATCGAATGAGCTTGCGTAAAGTTGGAGTCCGTGGGGACGATCCCTTATACTGCAACTCATTAATGTAATGGCGTCTATAATGACGTTATTGACTAAGATTGCATCATAAACTGGCGATTATCACAATTGATAGACTTGAATTGAGGCTATAACTTTGGATAATGCCGTTCCGTTTCTTTTTTTGTTTGGATAGTTAGCATGAGCGAAGTTTCAAAAAAGTCAGGTGACGTAACCCTGACTGAATTTACCGATGAAGGCAAAATGGTTCGTAAGATCCGTAGTTTTGTTCGTCGTGAAGGCCGTTTAACCAAGGGCCAAGAAAATGCGATGGAAAAAAACTGGCCAGCTATGGGTATTGATTTCGCCACTGAAATGCTGGACTGGACACAAGTTTTTCACCGTGAAGCGCCAGTTGTATTAGAAATTGGTTTTGGCATGGGTGCATCATTGGTTGAAATGGCACAAGCTGCGCCAGAGAAAAACTTCGTTGGTATCGAAGTTCACACTCCAGGTGTTGGTCACTGTTTAATGGGCGCTGAAGCGGCTAACTTAACCAACTTGCGCGTAATGTGTCATGATGGTGTTGAAGTATTTGAACACATGATCCCTGATGGCAGCCTTGATATGGTGCAGTTGTTCTTCCCTGACCCATGGCATAAAGCGCGTCACCATAAGCGCCGTATCGTTCAGCCGGAATTTGCTGAGATGCTACGTAAAAAGCTTAAAATTGGTGGTATTTTCCATATGGCAACTGACTGGGAAAACTACGCAGAGCACATGGTAGAAGTAATGGATGCAGCGCCTGGCTATAAAAATACAGCGACAGATGGCGCTTATATTGCTCGCCCAGAAGATCGTCCTTTAACTAAGTTTGAAGCACGCGGTCATCGCCTAGGTCATGGCGTATGGGATATGAAGTATATGCGTACTGAATAATTGCAGACATTGCTGTGACTATCGATTAGGGTAGCAGCTGTTATTGCGTTATTTATTTAGAAAGCCAACTTTTGTTGGCTTTTTTGTTATTGGAGATGAAGTAAATGAAGCCAACAGAGACCTTACTAAAAGGCATTTTAGATGAAGTTAGACCTTTGATTGGTCAAGGAAAAGTGGCTAACTATATTCCTGCTTTAGCGGAAGTTCCTGCGAGTAAATTAGGCATCGCGGTGTGTTATAACGATGGTGAAATTATTCAAGCGGGCGATAGCCAAGAAAGTTTTTCTATTCAATCAATCTCCAAAGTTTTATCGCTAACATTAGCAATGTCACTCTATGATCCAGAAGAATTATGGGCACGGGTTGGTAAAGAGCCATCAGGGCAGGCGTTTAATTCGATGATTCAGCTCGAATTGGAAAATGGTATTCCACGCAATCCGTTTATTAATCCTGGTGCAATTGTTATTTCAGACATGCTTTATAGTCGTCTTTGTGCGCCGCAGTATCGAATGTTGGAATTAGTGCGTGAATTATCCTGCAACCCACACATTGTATACGACAAAATTGTGGCTAATTCAGAGATGCAACACAGTGATCGTAATGCCTCGATTGCTTACCTAATGCGTTCATTTGGTAACTTTAATAATGAAGTAATGCCAGTGCTAAATAACTATTTTAGTTACTGTGCTTTAAAGATGAGTTGTGTTGATTTAGCGCGAACATTTTCTTATTTAGCAAATAAAGGTCAGCCTTTAGGTGCAAAAACGCCAATTATTAGCCAAACTCAAAGTAAGCATATAAATGCATTGCTTGCTACATGTGGTTTATATGATGGTGCTGGAGAATTTGCTTACCGAGTCGGAATGCCGGGTAAATCAGGTGTTGGTGGCGGTATTGTTGCTATTGTTCCAGGAGAGATGACTATTGCTGTATGGTCACCAGAGCTGGATCCATCAGGTAATTCATTAGTAGGCACTGCGGTATTAGAAAAGCTTTCAGAACGGATTGGACGTTCTATTTTTTAATGGGTAAATGCAGCGGCTAGGTGCAGCTACCCACTTTAAGAGGGGAAGTTGCATGGAATTAAAAACAATCATAAGTACAATCAGCTGCAGTGGTTTGATGGTGCTATTTAGCTCAACCCTTATCGCCGGTGAGTGCGAGCCACAATGGCACAATAGTGTCAGTATCAGCGATGAGAAACTAACGCTATCGCAATCTAAGCAAACCTTTGTGATTAAAGATGATGGTCAGTTATATTTTGATATTCACAAAGTAAAACTCGATCCAGATCAAACGCAGTTATTAGTGCAATATTACCAAACCATTAATAATGATCTGCCTTATTTGCTGTCGCATGGGCAGCATGTGAATGCAAAAGTGTGCCAGTTTGTCAATTTACGCATGCAACAAGAGCGTCAAATAAGACAACATATTCCCGCGCTGAAAAGTTGGGAAAGCGTTAATTTATTATAACGTTACACTTGATAATAACGCCCATAAAAAAGCGAGAGACGAGAGGTTAAATGGTTAAATAACCGTTAACGACCAGCCCTCGCTTTTTTGTTGGTAGTACCATTTAGCACTTAGATTACGCTAACCATCATCTTCAACAAATGCAGCCAGCAAATCATTTAAAAATAATTTACCGTGTTCAGTTATCTGCCATTGATCGCCATTATCTTGTAAATAATTTTGTTCAAGCGCCCAATCGATATTGGCTGCAATGGTGGTTAATGGTAAGCCAGTACGATCGATAAAGTCTTGCTTTGGACAGGCTTCTAATAATCGAAATCTGTTCATGAAAAACTCAAACGGTCGTTCGCTGTCAGCCACCGCTATTTGTTCACTTAAATAAGGCTTATTTGATTGTAAATACCCACGAGGGTGTTTGACCTTCACTGTACGAACAATACGGCCGTCATCAAAGCTGATCTTGCCATGGGCACCACAGCCAATGCCTAAGTAATCGCCAAAGCGCCAATAATTAAGATTATGTTGGCATTGTTTATTGGGCTTACTGTAGCCAGAAATTTCATATTGTTGATAACCAGCAGCGGTTAATAACGCATGTCCTTGCTCAAAAATATCCCATAAATCATCATCATCAGGCAATGTTGGTGGCTTTGAGTAATACAGAGTATTGGGTTCAATCGTAAGCTGATACCAAGACAAATGCGGTGGATCAAGTGCGATCGCTTGTTTAAGATCACTGATCGCATCAGCAATAGATTGATCAGGTAAACCATGCATTAGATCGGTATTAAAACTGTTTAATCCAGCCGACTTTGCCAGTTCTATTGCCTTAATTGCTTCTTGGCTACCGTGAATACGCCCTAAACGCTGTAATTTTTGATCTTGAAAACTTTGAATGCCAATTGAGATTCGATTTACACCTGCTTGGCGATAATCATCAAAACGACCAGCTTCAACCGTGCCTGGATTGGCTTCCATGGTAATTTCAATATTGTCACTAAAAGGAATGCGAGCTTCAATGGCGCGCAGTAGACGACCAATTTCAGCTGGCGAGATCAAACTTGGTGTACCACCACCAATAAAAATAGAATGCAGTGGTCGTTGACCATTGATTAATTGGTAAGCCATTAGATCGGTTTCAAGATCATCAATTAGCGCGTCAATATAATCCAGTTCTGGCAATTCAGTTTTTAGCGCGTGCGAATTAAAGTCACAATAGGGGCACTTTTGAACACACCAAGGAATGTGAACATATAAGCTGAGCGGTGGAGGAACAAGCATGAGTTAGCCTTTTAGTGCACTGAAAAGTTGTTGAAGTGCTTTGCCACGGTGTGACAGCTGCTTTTTACGACTTGGATCTAATTGCGCTGAAGCACATTGATCTTCTGGCACCCAAAAAATAGGATCATAACCAAAGCCATTATCACCATGACGCTCAGTTAAAATACTGCCTTCCCATGAACCATGGCACACTAGTGGTGTAGGATCATTTTCATGGCGCATCATCACTAACACACAATGAAAACGAGCACTGCGCTGTGCTTCTGGTACACCGTCCATTGCCGCTAATAGCTTATCAATATTTTCCGCATCAGTAGCACCTTCACCAGCAAAACGTGCTGAGTAAATACCCGGTGCACCGTTTAAAAAATCAACCTCAAGCCCTGAATCATCAGCAATAGCTGCGCAGCCGGTTTCTTTGGCAGCATGGCGCGCTTTGATGATTGCATTTTCAATAAAAGTGGTGCCAGTTTCAGCCACTTCTGAAACATTGAAATCGCTTTGAGCGACCACATCAAATCCAAAGTCAGCAAGTAGGGAAGCCATTTCTTTTACTTTGCCTTGATTGCCTGTTGCCAGTACTAGTTTGCTCATATTGATGCCTTTTAAAAACCGTAATTCGCGAATAACCGCTATGATAGCCGTTGTGGGTATAATAACAACGCTGAGGCTGAAAACGGTTCGTTATCACTGAATAATGTTTGGTCAAATTTGAGCTGATGAGGCTTATTTTGGTGATGAATATTTACCACAAACTTAAATTCAGCCTGAGGTGGATGCTTAAATTGAGCGAGATAATAAATTTTATAGCCTTCTTGAATACGTCGAAAGCGCAGCCGTTTTTTTTCACCAAGACCGCTGAACATTTTGCCATTGATCTTGGTGTTTAGGCTTGGTTTACCTGCTTGCTCTGTATTAAATACGCTTACCTTCATTAAGGCATAACATTGCTTACGTTTGATACCGTAAGAGGCTGCAATTTTATCACTGATAAAAGTGGTTGGAATAACTGAATAACGGACTTCAAGTTGTTCAAATTGGTGGCTGTGATCAGCATAACTGAGTTGGCTAATCAGTAATAATATTACGCTTAACAGGTATTTCATATTTAGAGCCATAAAGTGCCATTATTTGTTGGCGCAGTGTAATTAACTCTGACTTTCAAGATAGAAATTTATTGCGGTTATTATCGTGGAGTGAGATTCAGTGATAAAAAAAAGCGAATATTATCGAAATATTCGCTTTTTAGCTGTGGGCTAGCGGTTGATGTTATTGCATCAGGCTCGCAATCGGTTCGGGGATCTGTTTAGGATCTTCAATGCGAATTTGCTTGTGACGGCCTTGAAAGCCTTTTTCCACATGCACTAAACCTTTAGCAACCTTGAATTGCTTAGCTAAAAACTTGGCTAAATGGGCATTAGCTTTTCCATCAACGGGTGGTGCTGTAATGGCGATTTTAATTTCATCGCCATGTAAGCCAACAATTTGATCGCGACTGGCTTTAGGTTGAATGTAAAGTCGAATAACCACATCATCGCCGTGGCGACAGACAGCATTAGCACTCATAACTGGAACCAAATCGGCCCAATTAAATCACCCATTAAATAGTTAGCAAACTGCAATCCTAAGAAGATCACTAGAATACTTAAGTCTAAACCGCCCATTGCTGGTAGCACACGACGAATTGGTGCCATTAGTGGTTCAGTTAGCTGATGCATTACATATTCAATAGGGTTACGGCCTTGGCTGACCCAACTTAAAATCGCACGAATTAATAGTACCCAGAATAATAACCCACCGGCTGCTTTAACCAGTGCCAGCAAACCTAATAACAAGAAGCTAGGACTAAAAGCAAACGCACCGCCGGTTAATGCTAATTGCAGCAAAATAAACTTCGCCACACATAATAAGTAACCAAATAAAATGGTCGCCATATCAAATGAGCCAATCGATGGGATCACGCGACGTAATGGTGCGACAACCGGTTGGGTTGCTTTGACAATAAACTGCGAAAACGGGTTATAAAAATCTGCACGTGACCATTGTAGCCACACCCGTAACAACACAATCATGATATATAAATCAAATACTGTGGAGATTAAAAAAGCCATTGAATTCATAATTAAACCTTAAAACAATTGTTCCATTTCTTGAGCACGAGCAACCGCAGCTTGCATTGCTTTAGCCACTATTTCTGTTAAATGATGGTGGTTGAATGTATTAATCGCTTCTGCGGTGGTACCGCCTTTAGACGTTACTTGCTGGCGTAATGTGGCAAGATCCGTTTCTGGGTTGGCTTGCACCATTGCTGCCGCGCCTAATGCAGTTTGCTGAACTAACAAACGTGCCGTTTGCTCATCAAAACCTTGTGCCATTGCTTGTTGTTGGATTGCTTCCATAAACAAGAAGAAGTAAGCCGGCGCACTACCTGCTGCGGCAATGATACCATTGATATCTGCTTCTTGTTTAACCCAGCAAATTTCACCAACAGCTTGTAAGAGATCGCTCGCAAATTGATGATCTTGTGGTGCTAAGGTTGAATCGGCATATAAGCCACTCATGCCTTTACCGATTAATGCTGGTGTATTTGGCATTACGCGCACTAAATGCAGTTGGCTATCAAGCATGGTTGCTAAGCGTGCGCTGTTGATACCAGCAGCAATTGAGATCACTAATTTATTACTGAAGTCGACCGCTTGCAATGGTAAACATACATCTGCCATTAATTGTGGTTTTACCGCCAGTACCACCACGTCAGCTTGTTGCGCTGCGCGCAGGTTATCACTGTCGGTATTAATACCAAAATCATGCTGTAACGGTGCTAGGCGAGTTTCACTGGGCGCTGTCGCTGTGATTTTCTTGGCATCGTAGCCACTGGCAATTAAGCCGGCGATGATTGAACGTGCCATGTTGCCGGCACCGATAAAAGCGATAGAGCGCTGTTCCATGTAATATCCTTTGCTGTTGGTACGACACCCAAATTGGTAGGCAGAGTCGTTACCCGTTATTTAGAAACTATTGTTAGGCTTGATTGCCATAATCACGCGCACCAAACAAGGCTGTACCAATACGCACCATAGTACTTCCTGCTGCAATCGCAGCTTCCATGTCGCCACTCATGCCCATCGATAGGGTATCAAGTTGCGGGTGGTGTGGTTTAAGTTGTGCAAATACATCTGCTAACGCTTTGAAAGCAGCGAATTGGCTATCATAATCGGTTTCTGGTTGTGGAATCGACATTAATCCACGTAAAACTAATTGCGGCATGGTCGCAATAGCTGCGGCGAGTTCCATCACCTCATCAGCACTGATACCTGATTTACTGGCTTCACCACTGGTATTAACTTGTAACAGCACATTTAATGGTGCCATGGTAGTTGGACGTTGGTCATTTAAACGGGTTGCCGTTTTAAGACGATCAATTGAGTGTACCCAATCAAAATGCTCGGCAATCGGACGAGTTTTATTTGATTGAATCGGACCAATAAAATGCCACACTAATTGTTCTGCTGCAGGGTGACTTGCAAAATAATTGACTTTATCGACCCCTTCTTGAACATAATTTTCACCAAAGGCAACCAGACCGGCATCAATCGCTTGTTCGATCGCGGCTACGGGCTTGGTTTTACTTACTGCCAACAATTGCACCGAATCGGCGGCTCTGCCGCATTTTTCAGTTGCTAGTGCCATCTCATTGATGACCTGTGTAATATTTTGCTTAATACTGTTCATAATTGATTCTTGAGGAAAATGTATGGATATCACCGAATTACTCGATTTTAGTGTAAAGCATAACGCATCAGATCTGCATCTTTCTGCGGGCGTTCCACCAATGATAAGAGTTGATGGTGATGTGAGAAAGCTCAGTTTACCAGCTTTAGATCATAGCGAAGTCCATCGATTAATATTTGATATTATGAACGATGCACAACGCCGAGAGTATGAAGAAAAATTAGAAGTCGATTTTTCTTTTGAATTACCCGACATTGGTCGCTTCAGAGTTAACGCTTTTCATCAGTCGCGTGGCTGTTCAGCTGTGCTGCGTACCATTCCGATCCATATACCAACTTTAGCCTCGCTCAATGTGCCTGAGGTTTTTTATGATATTGCTCAGCTTAGTCGTGGGCTAGTGCTGGTAACGGGTGCGACAGGTTCTGGTAAATCAACCACAATTGCCGCCTTAGTAGATTACATCAATAGTAACTATCAGCGCCATATTCTGACCATTGAAGATCCGATTGAATTTGTTCATACCAGTAAAAGTTGTTTGATCAACCAACGTGAAGTGCATCGCGATACCTTAAGTTTCCAAAATGCACTGCGATCATCATTACGTGAAGATCCCGATGTGATTGTAGTGGGGGAATTACGCGATCAAGAAACCATTAGTTTAGCCTTAACCGCAGCCGAAACCGGTCACTTAGTGCTTGGCACTTTGCACACCAGTTCAGCGGCGAAAACCGTTGACCGTATTATTGATGTTTTTCCTGGTAGCGATAAATCGATGGTGCGCTCGATGTTGTCGGAGTCATTACGGGCGGTGGTGGCGCAAAATCTATTGAAATGTACTTCTGGTGGGCGAGTGGCCTGTCATGAAGTGATGATGGCAACCCCTGCGATTCGAAATTTGATCCGTGAAGATAAAATTGCCCAGATGTACTCAATGATTCAAACCGGCGCTTCACTTGGAATGCAGACGATGGAACAAAGCGTCAAAATGCTGGTGGCACAAGGAATGGTCGAATCAGAAGAAGGACGCCGTATTCTTGATAGTAGTAAACGTGGGTTTTAATTAAAGGAATAACTGATGACCTTAGACGACATTCTTGAGCAAATGGTGGCTAAAAAGGCTTCTGATTTATACATCACGGTTGATTGTGCGTGTTTATTAAAAATTGATGGCAACCTGCATGATGTTGGCGAAGTGCTCAATCTCGATAGGGTGAATAGGTTATTTGATCAAGCCATGGATGCGAGCTTGCGCCAAGAATTTATCACCACCAAAGAAGCCAATTTTGCGTTAGTGCGTAATGGATTCCGGTTTCGTGTTAGTGCGTTTTGGCAGCGAGAATTACCGGGGATGGTGATCCGTCGAATTGAAACCCAAATTCCGCAAATGGATGATTTACAGTTGCCAATTGATATGGAACGACTGGCATTATCCAAACGCGGTTTAGTATTAATTGTGGGTGCAACGGGGTCGGGTAAATCGACCTCAATGGCAGCAATGACAGGCTATCGTAATCAGCATCGTAGTGGTCATATTTTAACGGTTGAAGATCCGATTGAATTTGTCCACCAACATAACAAATGCATTATCACTCAGCGCGAAGTAGGGCTTGATACTGCCAGTTATGAAGTGGCCTTAAAAAACTCCTTACGCCAAGCACCAGACATGATTTTAATCGGTGAAATTCGTACTCGTGAAACCATGGAATACGCGATGAATTTTGCTGAAACTGGCCATTTATGTATGGCAACTTTGCATGCCAATAATGCTAATCAGGCATTAGAGCGTATTTTGCATTTAGTGCCCAAAGAGCGTCGCGAACAATTTTTGTTTGATCTGTCACTTAATCTTAAATGTATTTTAGCGCAGCAGTTAGTGGCTGATGCTAATGGTGTCGGTCGCCATGGTGTATATGAATTATTACTTAATACACCGCGAGTCGCGGATCTTATTCGACGTGGTGAGCTGTATGAAATTAAAGATGTGATGGCAAAATCAACCGAAGCGGGAATGATTACGTTTGATCAATCGCTGTATCAGTTATTCAGTGAAGGTAAGATCAGTGAGCAAGATGCACTGCATCATGCTGACTCAGCTAATGACTTACGGTTGATGATCAAAGTCGGTGATCCAATGTCTAAACCGTTAAATAGTTTATCTGGAGTCACACTCGATAAATAATAATCTCATGATGATCCTTTTGCTAAAGGATCATCATAGTAAAATTAATAATAATGACGACAGATTTGTGGTTTCTATTTAATTTATTGATTATTAAGTGTTTTAATTGTGGTTAAATAACGGCTATTCAGTTGTTTAGTTCTTGAGTTTAAATGATCAAAAAGCTGTACAAGCTGATCAGGTGAGAGATTACGCGGCTTGATAAGAGGCTGTTAGGTGAAATAAAAACCGCTGTCAGCTTTGTGATGATCTTATTAGCTAAAGCTGTACCGACTAAAAAAAAAGACCAACTCGACATCGAGTTGGTCTTTTTTTTAGTATTTTTATAGCGGCGCAATAACCAGTAAAAATGGTTAATTAAGCGCCGTATTGACGTTCAAACCAGCTCTCTAAAATCACCACTGCCGACTGTGAATCAATATTACCTTTGCTCAATGAGCGGTAGCCGCCGCGTTCAAATAACTCCGATTTAGCTTCAACGGTGCTTAAGCGTTCATCGTGTAATTCGACCGCATAACCAAAACGACCATGAATGCGATTAGCAAACTTCTTGGCGCGTGGCGCGATGGTTTCTAGTTCTTTGCCATTAAGATCTAATGGCAGACCAACGACGATTAAATCCGGCTGCCACTCTTTAAGGATCTTTTCAATATCATCCCAATTAGGAATACCATCTTTAGCTTTTAAAGCGGCTAATGGACTGGCTGTGCCTGTGAGTTCTTGACCGATTGCAACCCCAATACTTTTGGTGCCGTAATCAAAGCTTAATACGCTACGAGATTGACTCATGCATGACCTATATCTGATGATAGATTCGCAGGGCTAACCCCTAATATTGCTATGGCTTGTTGCCAGCGTTGATCTATCGGAGTGGAAAAAATAATGGTGTTATTAGCCTCAATCGTTAGCCAATTATTGTCCGCTAATTCTTGCTCTAGTTGACCTTCATCCCAGCCGGCGTAACCGAGTGCCACAATAAATTGTTGTGGCGCTTGTTGAGTGCCAAGTTGGGCTAAAATATCGAGTGAGGTGGTGACAGCAAGTTGCGGCGTAATCGTAATTGTGGAGTCATAACCAGCTTGAAGCGTGTGCAATACAAAGCCACGATCTTCAGCAACTGGGCCACCATTGAGAACAGGGTATTCAAGGCTTAATGGATCAACTAAAGGCAGTGTGCGCTCGATATCAATTTGCTCAAGCATATCGGCAATTGAGATTTCAATTGGCTGATTGATGATGATACCCATAGCACCTTCATCATTATGCTCACACACATAAATCACACTGTGTTTGAAGTTTGGATCTTCCATAGTGGGCATTGCCACTAAAAAATGATTGGTCAGGTTCATTTACAATACCATTAAATACATCTCAGCACCGCTGAGGGTGTTGATAGTAAAAAGCAGCGATCACATTTAATCGCTGCGTAGTTGGTTTGATTATGGTTGATGTTTAGCGCTTAGGTGAATTTAGTTAGCGTTAATACGGCGCTCAATTGCATCCATTAATTTACCCGTGATTGAAATATCAAATGCAGCTTCAATTTCACAGATACAAGTTGGGCTAGTGACGTTAATTTCAGTAAGCTTGTCACCAATCACATCAAGGCCAACAAATATTAAGCCTTTTTGTTTTAAAATTGGCGCTACAGTTTCAGCGATTTTACGATCAGTATCGCTAATAGGACGTGCTTCACCACGACCACCTGCTGCCAAGTTACCACGGGTTTCACCTTTAGCTGGAATACGGGCTAGGCAGTATGGCATTGGCTCACCATCAACTACTAGAATACGCTTATCGCCATTACTAATATCAGGCACGAAAGTTTGTGCCATGCAGTAGTTTTCGCCCATCGCGGTCAATGTTTCAATGATCACTGATACGTTAGGATCATTTTTCATTACGCGGAAGATTGACGAGCCACCCATACCATCAAGTGGTTTTAGGATCACATCACCATGCTGTTGGTGAAAAGCTTTTAGTTTTTCAGCACGACGAGTAACAATCGTAGTTGGGGTTAGCTCTGGGAACCATGCAGTAAATAATTTTTCATTACAATCACGTAGGCTTTGCGGTTTGTTTACGATCAACGCACCGTTATCTTCTGCACGCTCAAGAATGTAAGTCGCATAAATGTATTCAGTATCAAACGGAGGATCTTTACGCATTAATACCGCATCAAGATCCGCGAGTGGAATCTCTTGCTCATTATGGAATTCAAACCAATCGTTAGGATCTTTTTTTACCGTTACAGTACGAGTACGTGCAATCGCCACACCTTGCTCTAAAGAAAGATCACTCATTTCCATGTAGTGTAATTCCCAACCACGACGTTGTGCTTCCATCATCATGGCAAAGGTCGAATCTTTTTTGATATTGATAGACTCGATAGGGTCCATCACAATACCTAGCTTGATCATTGTTTTCTCCTGCTTACTTAGCCTAGATCACCAAAACGAACTTGCAGTGCGGTAATGGCTGTCATTGCGGTAGTCTCAGTGCGTAATACACGTGGGCCTAATAAAATTTCGTCAAATTTATATTGCTCAGTCATGCTGATCTCTTCAGCAGACAAGCCACCCTCTGGGCCGATTAATAATCGAACCTTGGTTACTGGAGTAGGGAGGGTGTTAATAGAATAATGCGCACGAGGGTGCAAGTTTAGTTTTAAACCATCATATTCTTCAGCGCACCATTGCTCTAGTTTCATCACTGGGCGAATGGTTGGCACAACATTACGGCCACATTGTTCACAGGCTGCAATCGCGATTTTCTGCCATTGCTCAAGTTTCTTTTCAAATCGCTCAGCATTGAGTTTAACGCCACAACGCTCTGAAATTAGAGGGGTAATAGTGTTAACACCAAGCTCAACTGATTTTTGAATAGTGAACTCCATTTTGTCACCACGTGAAATCACTTGGCCTAAATGAATATCAAGTGGTGATTCAATACTATGCTCAATACGGCTTTGAATCTCAACTTCAACCGCTTTTTTGCTAGCATTGCTAATCACAGCAGGGAATTCAGCATTGCTGCCATCAAACAGTAACACTTGTTGCCCAACTTGCATTCGCATAACACGACCAACATGGTTAGCCGCATCGTCGCTAAGCATAACCGTACCTTGGCTTGGTAAAGGTTGTGGATGGTAAATTCGTGGAATTCTCATGATGCGGTCATCTGTAGTAATGGTTGAGTAATACCAGATATTACCACGGTTAGCAGCAGATGGAGGGCAAAAGTTAATCTGCTAATCACTAACAACAGATTGTGGTTGTCAGGGGATGAGAGTGACCATTAAGCGACAGTTTTAAACGCTAATAGTTGGCGACATTTACGACAATGATAATTGGCTTGACCGCGTTTAACTTTATTATGGCGACGAATGGTTAGTGGGTATTCACTACATTGGCAGTGGTAAATATAACTCGTTCCCGCCACCGAGCTAACATTAAAATCATGGGTGGTTTTAGGTGCAACATTAAATACTTCAGTCATGATCAGTTGCCATTCGCGACCATGTGGACGCACGCGACCAAATAATTTAAATACCACTAAATGCGCCACTTCATGGGCTACCACTTGATTTAAAAATGCCTCAGGATTTTCAGCCAATAGAATTGGGTTAAAGCGTAATTCCCATTTTTGTAAGTGCGCAGTACCGGCAATTTTTCCGCGTTGAGTAAAATTAACCGCGGGAAGTTGCAGTCGTTTATTGAGGCGTTGATTAGCATGTTTGATGCAATGTTCTACGTGAGTAAGTACTTGCTTTTGTAGCGGGGTCATAGCGTGAAATATCCTAGATTAATCGGTCGCCGAGCAGGGAATAACCACCGCAGACTATACACCGCAGGATAAATATTGACGATTATTTTATTTTAGATATAAAAAAAGGGACGATTAATCGCCCCTTAGTATTTGATAAAATTAAATTTATTATTATTTAAGTTTAGCGAACTCGCGTAATACGTCTACTTTGTCAGTTTTTTCCCAAGGGAACTCTTCACGACCAAAGTGACCATATGCTGCAGTCTTTTTGTAGATAGGTTGAAGTAGGTTTAGCATTTCTTGTAGGCCGTATGGGCGTAGATCGAAGTGCTGACGAACTGCTTCAATAATAATATCTTGATGTACTTTCTCAGTACCAAAAGTTTCAATCATGATAGATGTTGGATCTGCAACACCGATAGCATATGAAAGTTGAATTTCACAACGCTCAGCCATACCAGCAGCAACAATGTTTTTCGCAACATAACGTGCTGCATATGCTGCTGAACGGTCAACTTTTGATGGATCTTTACCAGAGAATGCACCGCCACCGTGACGTGCTGCACCGCCGTAAGTATCAACGATAATTTTACGACCTGTTAGGCCACAGTCACCCATTGGGCCACCGATAACAAAACGACCGGTTGGGTTGATAAAGAACTTAGTCTCTTTACGTAGCCACTCTTCAGGTAGTACTGGTTTGATGATTTCTTCCATTACAGCTTCACGTAGATCTGCTGTTGAAATTGAATCACTGTGTTGAGTTGATAGTACAACTGCATCAATACCAACAATCTTACCTTGATCGTATTCAAACGTTACCTGAGATTTAGCATCAGGACGTAACCAAGGTAGCGTACCGTTCTTACGTACTTCTGCTTGGCGTTGAACAAGACGGTGAGAGTAAGTAATTGGTGCAGGCATCAATTCTTTAGTTTCGTTAGTTGCGTAACCAAACATAATACCTTGGTCACCAGCGCCCTGCTCTTTAGGGTCAGATTTATCAACACCTTGGTTGATGTCTGGTGATTGCTTACCAATAGTGTTTAGTACAGCACAAGAATTAGCATCAAAGCCCATATCAGAATGAACGTAACCAATTTCACGTACTGTTTCACGAGTGATTTCTTCGATATCAACCCATGCAGAAGTCGTTACTTCACCACCGACCATTACCATGCCAGTTTTTACGTAAGTTTCACAAGCAACACGCGCTTTCGGGTCTTGCTCTAGAATTGCATCCAAGACTGCATCTGAAATTTGGTCTGCAATTTTATCTGGATGTCCTTCCGATACCGACTCAGAAGTAAACAAGTGTTTAGCCATTGGTGATCTCACTTATATTCATAAATTTATTAGAACGGTAGCGGTAATACTGATACTGCACTGCATTCCATACGTTTATATGTATGGAGCTACCTCCGTCTAGACGTCTATAATACCCCGACTAGCTATAAAATCAACAATGTAATCTGTAAGGGTTTAGTCAAAACGCTAACTTATTCAATATTAAGCCATTAATTTTACTGATATTGGCTGTTAAAAGCGTAATTAGCATAAATTGCATAGTATTGAATAAAATAGCTTTTTTAAAAACGAAAACGTTTGCAGTTGGCGGTGTCTATTTGAGACAATATTCAAACGCAATTAAGTGACAGCCACTAAAAGCTGTCATTATTTTTACGTCAATTATTATTTTATGACTATTTGGAGCAGATATGTCTTCTAGCAATGCGGTGTCTCGTAAAGAACTGGCCAATGCAATTCGTGCACTTAGTATGGATGGTGTGCAACAAGCGAACTCAGGTCACCCTGGTGCACCGATGGGAATGGCAGATATTGCTGAAGTATTGTGGCGTGATCATTTAAATCATAATCCTCACAATCCAAATTGGGCTGATCGCGATCGTTTTGTGTTATCAAACGGTCACGGCTCGATGCTTATTTACTCTTTGCTTCATTTAACTGGTTATGATTTATCGATTGATGATCTGAAAAACTTCCGTCAATTACATTCAAAAACACCGGGTCATCCAGAATACGGTTATGCACCGGGTGTTGAAACTACCACCGGCCCATTAGGTCAAGGTATTACTAATGCGGTTGGTATGGCATTAGCTGAAAAATCAATGGCAGAGCAATTTAACCAGCAAGGCCATGACATTGTTGACCATTACACCTATGCCTTTATGGGTGATGGCTGCATGATGGAAGGTATTTCTCATGAAGCATGTTCACTAGCTGGCACGTTAGGCTTAGGTAAGTTAATTGCTTTTTGGGATGACAACGGTATTTCCATTGATGGTGAAGTAGAAGGCTGGTTCTCAGACGATACTGCTAAACGTTTTGAAGCTTATGGTTGGCATGTGATTGCTACTGTTGATGGTCACGATGCTGAGGCAATTAATGCCGCAATTGAAGCAGCAAAAGCAGAAACCGCGAAGCCAACACTTATTTGTTGCCAAACCATCATTGGTTTTGGTTCACCTAATAAAGCCGGTTCGCATGATTGTCATGGCGCACCACTGGGCGCTGAAGAAATTGCCGCAGCACGTGAGTTCTTAGGTTGGAACCATGGTCCATTTGAAATTCCGGCTGATATTGCGGCTAATTGGAATGCAACTGAAGCGGGTAATGCTAAAGAAACAGCGTGGGATCAAAAGTTTGCCGCTTATAGTGCTGCTTACCCTCAATTAGCAGCTGAATTTAGTCGTCGCATCAACGGTGAATTACCAGCGAACTGGGAAGCTGAAACGTCAAAGATCATTGCAGATCTGCAAGCAAATCCGGCCAATATTGCCTCACGTAAAGCCTCACAAAATGCGCTTGAAGCTTATGGTCAATTATTACCTGAGTTCATGGGCGGCTCGGCTGACTTAGCACCATCTAACTTAACCATGTGGTCTGGCTCTAAATCATTAACACCAACTGATGCATCAGGTAACTACATTCACTACGGTGTGCGTGAGTTTGGTATGACAGCCATTATTAACGGTATTGCCTTACACGGTGGTTTTGTACCTTATGGTGCAACCTTCCTAATGTTTATGGAATATGCCCGTAATGCGCTACGCATGGCAGCGCTAATGAAAGTGCAGAATATTCAGGTTTACACCCATGATTCAATTGGTTTAGGTGAAGATGGTCCAACTCACCAACCAGTAGAGCAAGTGGCATCATTACGTTTAACCCCAAATATGAGCACATGGCGTCCTTGTGATCAGGTTGAATCAGCAGTGGCTTGGAAATACGCGATTGAGCGTAAAGATGGCCCAACAGCATTGATCTTCTCGCGTCAAAATCTTGATCAGCAGGATCGTAATGCAGACCAAGTAGCGAACATCACTAAAGGTGGCTACATTCTTAAAGATTGTGCTGCTGAGCCAGAGTTGATTTTAATTGCAACTGGTTCTGAAGTGGGTATCGCGGCGCAAGCATATACAGAGTTAACCGCTGCTGGTCGTCAAGTACGCTTGGTTTCAATGCCTGCGACTGATTTATTTGATAAGCAGGATGCGGCTTACCGTGAAAGTGTATTACCTGCAAATGTCACCGCACGAATCGCGATTGAAGCAGGTATTGCTGATTACTGGTACAAATATGTAGGTCTTAACGGTCGCATTATCGGTATGACAACCTTTGGCGAATCAGCACCAGCAGATGAGCTATTTACTATGTTTGGCTTTACGGTTGAAAATATCGTTAATAACGCCAATGAGTTACTAGGCTAGTTATTCGCTTTAGCCTTATCGTTGAAGGTCGCAGATTGCGGCCTTTTTTTATGGTTGTAAGTCGGTGGTTAGAAGGTAAAACGAGCACTAATTTACTTAAAACATGCATTACTAAAACTAATTCGAAGAGGTTGTTTTTATCATTTTTCAAGTTAATTAAAATACCTATAATGAGCCCCATCAAAACACGACCACAAGCCTTATAGATTCAATGGATAGGCGATGGTTGTACTATTTAAAGCTTAGTTTATTGAGGAAAAAGAAATGACCGGTATCGTTAATAAAATTGTTGCACTTTACACTCCTGTATTCGCTTCTATGTACAAAAGCGGCAACATGACTAAGTAAAGTCAACGTTAGGGCTTAGCCTTAACCATTAAATATATTTCCTAAGAAGGCTTTGAACATATTAGTTCAAAGCCTTTTTTGCGTTTATGACCCAAAATACCTAATGCACAAAAAACAACCAGCGCTTAAAACCATACTAATTAGTTATATTTTGATATTTACTCATCCTGAAAAGGATAGATTTTGCTGACATTTGTCAATTGTTCACATTATGAGATTATTTTTCTTTCTTTCATCTTTTTTTGAAATTAAAATAAACTCATAAGTTTACTTTTGAGAGTTGTCATGAAAAAAGCTATTTTAGGATTATTACTTGGTATGGTTGCACTAACGTCTTTACCTAGTCATGCAAATGATTGGGGTCGTTGGGGCGAAAGCAAAAAAGGCCGTGTTGAGAGTGCTCGAATTTGTGGTAGCAATGGCTACATCTTTAAAGTTCGCGATTCTTTTTATGTAGCTAAATATCAATCAGGTAAACGCTTTGCTGTTGGTGTTCCGGTTAAAGCACGTTTTGGCAAAAATAAATGGCTACGTGTTGAAGGACTTAAAAACGACGGTAACTACTTAGTTAAGCGTAAGTACTACAGCCTAGCGAAAGCAAAAGCGAGCGCATGTGGTCTAACTTGGTAATATAGAGTTAAAGATTCTACAACAAGGCCGTTTAACGGCCTTGTTTGATTATGGTTGTAATATAATCCGCCCGCTAAATAACAATCAAAAACGATTCTCCAGCGCCCGCATATAAAAATACCGCCTCAAAAGGGCGGTATTTAACCGCGATACTATTATTTATCCTTGGGATTAAAAACGTCCTTAACATACGATATGACTTTTTTTATAGTGTTACGGATAGGTCTTCTATTACGCGTTATTAAAAAAAGCATTTTTATACACCCACAAAAAACAATTTCAGCAGGTACATGGCTAAAAATACAGAAACTAGATAAAAGTATAACCATCATGATATTAATCTGTTCCATTGTTATATTAACCAGTTCCATCATCTGAATATTTTCATTCTTTTCTTGAGCATTATTTCTCATTTTTGTCTCCTTAGTTTATTTAGTAATAACCATGATTGGTTGATATCTTTATTTTAAGGTCGTTATAAGCAACCCATTAAAATAAACAAAAAAAGCAAAAATAAACCCAATAAAATCAACAGGTAAAAGAAATAAAAAACATGTCAATTGTTCTATAAACAGAAAAAATCAAAGAGAAATTATTTAACATCAAACATATTTACATTACCCGATACTTTGCAACTAACGTCCAGATACAAAAAAACCGCCTCTATGGGCGGTCATTTAAAATAAAGGTTCTTTTTTGGTGGACTAAGTGACTCTATTTTCATTTAGGTGCGTATTTCTGAGGGTCAATATCCAGTAGTCTTAAATCAAATGGTCTTAGCCTACTTTCTTCAACTAGCTCTATTTGCTTCCTAAAAAGCTGCATTTTACGATTATGTTCAACAATCAATGGTTTTTCTTTTAAAAGCATAGCGTAACAAATAGACATCACCTTCGAACCAAATTCGATTAATTTATCATCTGTAAAGTCTTTCATATATCGATTTTTACGATACATATCTTCAATCAACTCTTGTCCTCTTAAGGGTTTCTTAGACTGAGGTTGCTGTTCAATCTTTTCGATACCTAAAACCTCATCAGCATTGTTATGTGTTTTATGATTAAAATTATTAAAGTGGGAGAAATCTTGAATAAGTCTTTGAAGTGCTTGAGAAGCTATTTGAGTCGTTTCTGTTTTTATCAAATTATCATTAACGACGTTATAAATAGGTATCATAATTCCAGTTTGATTCGGGTCTTTTACTTTGTGAGTTTCTTGGATCAAGATGACATTATGAAGATTGGAGAATCTGAATTCATTTAGTGATTTTTTCGCTGACAACATATCAGATATATAGTTTATTAGTACATCAGGTTCAAAAAACGAAGCAAGTTCGTTAATGATGATTAGCGCCCCTGTTGTATGAGAGTTCATATCAAGGTTTTTAATAGTTGATATAACTTGCTTATTCGCAGTGCTCATAATACTTTCAATTTGACGGAATGCTTTTTGTTCGAATTTACGAATAATATGCTCACCATCAGGCAACAAACTTACGACTTGCCGAAAATTTATTTCTCCATAGATTGCGGGAAAATCAGGACGTTTCATCACTTCATAGAAATAGTTTTCCATTTTCTCTTTCGGGTCATCTTTGAGAGTCTTCAGCTCAATAACGACAACATTTTTAATGGCGTAATCAGCAATCTTAGTACCATCAGGGAACTTATCTTCTATCTCGTCTAGATCTTCAGCTAGTTCATATTGAGCCATGAACGATTTGAAGTTATCTTCATTCAAAAAAGTGATTTTCTTATTCTTCATTCAATTTCTCTCGCAAGTGGCATGTACAATATAGGAATAGGAGAATTTAGCAGCACCATTTTACATGCAACATTTTCAAAAGGTTAACCTATCAATTTTTAATGCCACATTAATTTTCAGTTCGCACGGAAAGAAGTTCATCTATTAGCTATTTCTGACATATTTAACAGTATCCATCTAATCCGCACTTCGTGATCAGTGTTCGAGGAATAATGTTAGCAAAACCGATGTTTTTATAGCTTTTATCGAGCTAAATCAGCTTAAAAGTGGAGTTATGGGGTTGTTAACCAAGTTACGATCCTCCGCAATTGCTGCTACTCAACCCACCTACACCCAACTAACAAAAAAACTCATAACTTATATATTCACCATCGCGACAACTGCCGTGCTATTCCTTGACTCGCAATCTCGAACCTCGACTCTCGCAATCTCGCAATCTCGCAATCTCGCAATCTCGCAATCTCTAACCCTCACCCCTAAAACCCTGTCTTTTTGATTATTCCTATATGGTAATAATCTTTTGTATTTTTCGTATATTGTTTTGTTTTTGGTAATTGTTAATATAGCTCCATCGAAACGCAGACGGCGTTGACAAACAATGATAAAGATAAGGTTATACAACTCATGAAAACAGTTATTAAAGCAATTATCGCTACCGCTATTATCGCCACTTCTTACACTGCATCTGCTCGTGATGGCGCATTTACTGGTAACGTTAGTTTCAATAACCAAGCCAATAATGCAGTTGTTGCTAGCCACTACACTGTAAGCGGCACTGCTGATAAATCACATTCAGGGATTGTGGTAACCAACAAAAACAGCCACATGAGCTTTAATGACAAACTATTATCAGCGGCTGATAAATAATAATAGAGCATTAGATTTCCCCGACTTTAGTTAAAAAACAATTATTACTCATAAGTAAAAGTGTTTTAGTTTTTACTCTATTGTTACCAAATTAGCGAAGTGTAGAATGGCTGCATCGACACAAACAATAACCACTAAGTTCGATATAACAGCAGCCGTTATTCATTTTTGAAACGCGCAATCAAACAGATTCAGACTTATGGCTAACGCGGTAAGTCACTATAAATTAATAAATAATTATCGGAGTTTTACTATGAGCAATGTATTTTACATGCCACCTGTAACCTTAATGGGTCCTAACGCTATTCAATCTCTAGGTGCTGAACTTGCATCAAAAGAATTGAAAAAAGCCCTTATCGTCACTGACGGTGTGTTAGTTGAAGTGGGTCTGGTTAGCAAGCTAACAGATGAGCTAAAAGCACATAACTTAGATTTTGTTATTTACGATGGTGTGCAGCCAAACCCAACTGAGAAAAACATTGAAGATGGTCTGGCACTTCTTGCGCAAAGCAATGCTGATTTTGTGATTTCATTTGGTGGTGGTTCATCACACGATACAGCTAAAGGTATCGCATTAGTTGCAGCGAACGGTGGCCACATTCGTGATTACTCTAAAGGTGTGCATCTATCTAAGAAACCACAACTGCCATTGGTAACCGTGAATACAACCGCAGGTACAGCTTCAGAAATGACAGTATTTGCGATCATCACTAACCAAGAAGATGAAACTAAATACCCAGTAGTTGATAAGCACTTTACGCCTATTATTGCGGTTAACGATTCAGAGCTAATGGTCGCAATGCCTAAGTTCCTAACCGCAACCACAGGGATGGACGCATTAACGCACGCCGTTGAAGCCTATGTTTCAACAGCTGCAACGCCAATCACTGATGCATCTGCAATCAAAGCGATTGAGTTAATTGTTAACAACTTAGAAGCAGTGGTGAATAACGGTCAAGACCGCGCAGCACGTGATGCAATGCAGTACGGTGAGTACTTAGCAGGAATGGCATTCTCAAATGCTTCTTTAGGTTACGTGCACTCAATGGCGCACCAATTAGGGGGTGTTTACGACCTGTCACACGGTTTATGTAACGCAATCTTATTGGCTGAAGTTTCACGTTTTAACGCCAAACAAGTACCAGAACGTTTTGTTGATATTGCGAAAGCAATGGGTATCGACACCGCCGCAATGACCCAAGAGCAAGCAGTAAATGCAGCCCTTGAAGCGATTGATGCACTATCTGAAAAAGTAGGCACTAAGCAACGTTTAACTGATTTGGGTGTAACTGAAGATAAACTCGCATTTATGGCGCAAAACGCCCTAAACGATGCCTGTTCTTTAACTAACCCACGTCAAGCGAGCTTAGAAGAAATCGTTAATATCTTTAAAGCACGGATGTAATTATCAATAATTGTAATTATCAATAATTGTAATTATCAATAATTGTGATTATTTGATAATGACTAAATAAAACTAAGGCCGCTAAGTTAGCGGCCTTTTTTGATCGCTATAAAACCACAACATTGATTGCTTGCAGGCCTTTTTGACCTTGCTCAACATCAAATGATACTTTTTTGCCTACTGGCAGTTTGGTTAATGTTTTATCAGCAATGCCACTGCTGTGAACGAACACATCTGCATTACCAGTATCTTGGGTTAGAAAGCCAAAGCCTTTTTCTTCGCTAAACCACTTCACTAAACCCGTTGCTTTATGCGACATGTGTAACCCTTACTGTAAAAATATCAATAAATAATGTTGCTAATAAATCGTGGTCATTACTAACGCTGAGCAACAGAGTGGGCTGATTATTTCTGTAAACCGAGGGCTTGTAAAGGTCAATGTCGCGCCAAGCAAATCGGCTACTAATAAAAAAGATCGCGCTTAGGCGATCTTTTTGAAGGTATATCTGCGTAGTTGGTTAACGCTTTTCTAGAATATTAATCAGATCCACAGTGCCTGCCTGGGCGCGTGAAACATAGTTGGCCATGATCAATGAATGGTTAGCGATAAGCCCAAAACCATTACCATTTAAAATCATTGGGCTCCATACGGTTTCTTGAGTCGCTTCAAGCTCACCGATGATCTGATCCATCACTACCATAGCTTTGGCTTCTTCTAATACTTCTTTAAAGTCATCGCGCATTGATTGCATTAACAGCAATAATGCCCATGTTGAACCGCGAGACTCATAGAAGACATTATCTATTCTTAGCCACGGGGTTTTGGTGTTATCAACTTTGATTTCACGTAGAACACCATTGCCTTCAGCCAATTGATCATGATCGACGTTTAAGTGCGCCTCACCGACCGATGAACCGAGATCTTGTGAAATACTACCAAGGCGGTTTTGAACCACTTCTAGCCATGCGACTAAACCATCATCACGAGCATAGAAGGTGGCTTTCTTGCTCGGATTTTTAGTCTCTACCAGACGATCTCGATAACTGATCAATGAATCGATCGCTTCTTGGTATTGTGATTCTGCACTTGGGAAGTTCCAGCTGTGACTATTAATGTTTAGTGCTGGCTGCGCTTCTTTTAGATCGGGATCAATACGGCTTTCATTTTGAGAACGGCTAATACGATCTTTTAAAATAAGGACCATATCGCGAACTTGGGTTAATACGCCTGCTTCCCAAGCGGGCATGTTATCCATCAATACACTTGGTGGTAGACGGTCATTAGTTAGGAAACCACCCGGCTTATCCAGTAATAATTGATTAATATGGATCAAGGTCGTCGTGGTTTCGTAACCAATAACAGGCTGTTGATGGTTTAGTGTCGCTTGTTGAGCGGCATATTTACTTGGCGAAAAGGTGTCGGGCTCACAAGACCAATAAACTGAGACTGCGTAGCCAAGTAAGACCGCGAGAGCTCCCCCGATAACAATTTTTTTCTTGTTCATAAATAACCTCATTGCGGATGTAACAAATGTTTAGCAGTAAAAATAATGGCTGTTAAAGAGGTGAATAGCAGCATGTTGATGCTACTCACTAGGCTGATATGTAGATAAATATGTCACTTTGTATAATTATACTACGAATAAATTATTGCTTTTGTGAATTCTATACGGTGTTGATTTGCATCTAAAATAAGCAAAATAGACTGAATTTGAATGACAGGAAATTGACATTTGTAGTAGATAAACGTGGTTAGCTATTCACAATTTCAGTTTCAACCAAGTAACTTTGTGTGATTATGTGTTTGATTATGTAGATATTTAATTAAACACAGTGAGAGTTGTCACAATTATGGTGATTCTCAAACTTGGTTGGTATACACTAACGCCGCTTAGTATTTTTGTAGCACGGATATGACACTAAAAGTCGCAATAAATGGATTCGGCCGCATCGGTCGCAGTGTGCTCCGCGCATTGTATGAGAGCGGTAAACACCACCAAATTAACGTCGTGGCCATCAACGAATTGGCTGAGCCTGAAGCAATGGCTCACTTACTTCAGTATGATTCAAGCCATGGACGCTTCGGTAAGCCTGTCAGTCATGACCAGGAGCATCTTTTTATTGCCCATGAAAATGGTCATCGCGATCAAATTCGTCTGCTTCATCAACCCGATCCTAAATTATTACCGTGGCATGATTTGGATGTCGATATCGTCCTTGATTGTAGTGGCCACTTAGGTTCTCGTGCTGATGGTTTAGCCCACATCGATGCTGGTGCTAACAAAGTGTTATTTTCCCATCCTGCTGCCAAAGACATCGATTTTACTGTGATATATGGCGTTAACCATCACCAGTTAACTTCGCAACACACGATTGTTTCTAACGGCTCTTGTACGACGAATTGCATTGTGCCCATCATTCAAGTGTTGGATGATTGTTTCGGTATTGAAACAGGCTCAATAACCTCAATTCACTCTGCAATGAATGATCAGCAAGTCATTGATGCTTATCACCCCGATTTACGCCGAACACGTGCTGCTAGCCAATCCATTATTCCAGTAGATACCAAATTACATTTAGGTATCGGTCGTATTTTTCCGAAGTTTTCTGACAAATTTGAAGCGATTTCTGTGAGGGTGCCCACAATAAATGTCACCGCGATGGATTTAACGGTTACTGTTACAACAAACGTGAAAGTTAATGACGTAAATCAAGCATTATTAAATGCGTCTCGTTGTACATTAAAGGGTATAGTGACTTATACCGAAGCACCATTAGTGTCGATTGACTTCAATCATGATCCCCATAGCGCGATTGTTGACGGTACTCAAACCCGCGTAAGTGGTCAGCATTTAATTAAAATGTTGGTGTGGTGCGATAACGAATGGGGATTTGCTAATCGTATGTTAGATACTGCGTTAGCAATGGCGGCAACAGATAACTCTGCTGCAACGCCGCAAAAATAAGTAGTAAGAATTATTGGGTTTGGCAGTGACGCCGAGCCATGAAATTTATGAACTTTTATTTTAAATAATGTTGAGAGGGCAAAACATGTCTGTAATCAAGATGACTGATCTGGATCTAGCTGGTAAGCGTGTATTTATTCGTGCTGACCTAAACGTGCCAGTAAAAGACGGTAAAGTAACTTCAGATGCACGTATCCTTGCATCTCTACCTACTATTCAGCGTTGCCTAGAAGCTGGCGCTAAAGTAATGGTTACTTCTCACCTAGGTCGTCCAACGGAAGGCGAATACGCAGAAGAATTCTCTCTACAGCCTGTAGTTAACTACTTAAATGACGCACTAGATTGTGACGTTAAACTAGCAAAAGACTACCTAAATGGTCTTGAGCTAAACGCAGGCGAGCTTGTTGTTCTTGAGAACGTACGTTTCAACAAGGGCGAGAAGAAGAACGAAGACGAACTATCTAAGCAATACGCTGCACTTTGTGACGTATTTGTAATGGATGCATTTGGTACGGCTCACCGTGCACAAGCATCTACTTACGGTGTAGGTATGTTTGCTCCTGTAGCATGTGCAGGTCCACTACTTGCTGGCGAACTAGAAGCGCTAGGTAAAGCAATGGATAACCCAGCACGTCCAATGGTTGCTATCGTTGGTGGTTCTAAAGTATCTACTAAACTAACAGTTCTTGAGTCACTATCTAAGATTGCTGACCAAATCGTTGTTGGTGGTGGTATTGCTAACACATTCATCGCAGCTGAAGGCAACGATGTAGGTAAGTCTCTATACGAAGCTGACCTTATCCCTACAGCTAAAGAGCTAATGGCAAGCACTGACATTCCAGTAGCAACTGATGTTGTATGTGCAAAAGAGTTCTCTGACTCAGCTGAAGCAACAATCAAAGCTGCAACAGACATCGCTGCTGACGACATGGTTCTTGACCTAGGTCCTGATTCAGCTCAAGCACTTGCTGACATCATCATGAACGCAAAAACTATTCTTTGGAATGGTCCAGTTGGCGTATTTGAAATCGAGCAATTTGGTAAAGGTACTGAAGTTGTTGCGAACGCAATCGCAGCATCTGCTGGTTTCTCTGTTGCAGGCGGCGGTGACACACTAGCAGCTATCGACAAGTACGGCATCAAAGATAAAGTATCTTACATCTCTACTGGTGGCGGTGCTTTCCTTGAGTTCGTTGAAGGTAAGAAATTACCTGCAGTTGAAATGCTAGAAGCTCGCGCTAAAGCATAATTTATTTGGCGTGGAAACTAAGTATATTTATAATATTGTCTTAGTTTCCACGTTTAAATGTTTGTGATAGACGTTATATTTCAGTAAAATAGAAGCTTATCGCAAACGTTTGCACAAGAATTTTTCCACAGACAACAAAGTAAATATAGGACTATTGTTATGTCTAAGATCTTCGATTTTGTAAAACCTGGTGTTATTTCTGGCGACGACCTACAGAAAGTTTTTGCTGTAGCAAAAGAAAATAACTTCGCTCTACCTGCTGTTAACTGTATCGGTACTGATTCAGTAAACGCTGTTCTTGAAGCTGCTGCTAAAGCTAAAGCACCAGTTATCGTTCAGTTCTCTAACGGCGGTGCTGCATTCTTCGGCGGTAAAGGTCTTAAGCTTGAAGGTCAAGGCCCTCAAATTCTTGGCGCTATCGCTGGTGCAAAATACGTTCACGCAGTAGCAGAAGCTTACGGTGTTCCAGTTATTCTTCACACTGACCACGCTGCTAAGAAACTACTTCCTTGGATCGACGGTCTACTAGACGCTGGTGAAGAGTTCTTCGCACAAACTGGTAAGCCTCTATTCTCTTCTCACATGATCGACCTTTCTGAAGAGTCGCTAGAAGAGAACATCGAAATCTCTGGTCAATACCTTGCGCGTATGGCTAAGATGAACATGACACTAGAAATCGAACTAGGTTGTACTGGTGGTGAAGAAGACGGTGTTGATAACTCAGATATGGATTCTTCTGAGCTATACACTTCTCCTGAAGATGTTGCATACGCATACGAGAAACTAAACGCTATCAGCCCACGTTTCACTATCGCTGCTTCTTTCGGTAACGTACACGGTGTTTACCAAGCGGGTAACGTTGTACTAACTCCAACTATCCTACGTGATTCTCAAACTTACGTTTCAGAGAAGTTTGGCCTACCAGCTAACTCTCTAAACTTCGTATTCCACGGTGGTTCAGGTTCTTCTGAAGCTGAAATCCAAGAGTCTATCGGTTACGGTGTTATCAAAATGAACATCGATACTGATACACAGTGGGCTGCATGGGACGGTATCCGTCGCTACGAAGCTGAAAACCACGATTACCTACAAGGTCAAATCGGCAACCCAACAGGTGAGTCAGCGCCTAACAAGAAATACTACGATCCACGCGTTTGGTTACGTGCAGGTCAAGTATCAATGGTTGAGCGTCTAGAGAAAGCATTCTCTGACCTAAATGCAGTTGACGTTCTTTAATAGAATATCTGCTACATAAAATGTGAAAAAGCCCACTTCGGTGGGCTTTTTTTTTATATCAGATTAAGCAGTTAGCGTGACTTGATTCGAATATATAAATTATATTTTTTTATGATTGTTCGATTTTTTTTACTAGCCATTTGGTTACTAAAAGATTAATAATGCAGTGTTTCTTTGATGTTATAGTTCGCTATACTGATTATTATACCTATCACAGTATAGTGAGCGGTAGTTGCCTAACGTCAAATTTGTTGCTGAGGTGTTATTTTTTACGGTTTACTGTATGATCTACTCATTAAGCGGCATATTAATATTATTTTATATTTTTTAGAGAGATACCTTCATGACAGAGAGCGTTACTGACAAGGTTGTTGAGCATATATCAGATAACTCATTGACTAACGGTGTATTACACGCCGGAAACTGGATCACTAAAAACCAAGATCTATTAGTTCAATATGCAGTGAATATCGTGTCTGCAATACTGATTCTATTTATCGGTAATATCATTGTTAAGATGATTGCAGGTACAGTAGCAAAAGTACTGCGTAAAAAAGACATGGACAACGCAGTTGTTGAGTTTATCCATGGTTTAGTGCGTTACCTATTATTTGTTATCGTATTAATTGCAGCACTGGGTCGTATTGGTGTTCAAACTGCTTCTGTGGTTGCTGTTATTGGTGCGGCAGGTTTGGCAATTGGTCTTGCACTACAAGGCTCATTATCAAACTTCGCAGCCGGCGTATTGATCGTTGCTTTCCGTCCATTTAAGTCTGGTGACTATGTGGAAGCTGGCGGTGTTGCTGGTTCTGTTGAATCTATTCAGATTTTCTCAACTGAGTTACGTACTCCAGACAACAAGATGGTTGTAGTACCTAACGCTTCAGTAATTGGTAACCCAATTACTAACTACTCTCGTCATGACACTCGCCGTATCGATTTAACGATTGGTGTTTCTTACAACGCTGATCTTCAAAAAACGAAAGAAGTATTAAACCGTGTTGTGATGGCAAATGAGTTAGTACTTAAAGATCCTGCACCAACGATTGGTGTAGTGGCATTAGCTGATTCATCAGTAAACTTCGTGGTTCGCCCATGGGTTAAAACTGCTGATTACTGGGGTGTATACTTCGAACTTAACCAAGCTATTAAAGAAGAGCTTGATAAAGAAGGTATCGAAATCCCATTCCCACAAATGGATGTTCACCTAAATAAAGTTGAGGCGTAATTCGCCTGACTGTTAGTTGTGATCAAAAAAAGAAGCCTGATGGCTTCTTTTTTTTTATTAATTCACGGTGGCTGATCGCAATAATAGCGAGCTTAAAACGATAACCTTGCTGAATCAATACTGAAGCTCAACTAAAAAACAGTGTTCATTAAGTCGAGGGTTTGTTAGCATTGCACCATCATTACTGATGAAAATACTGTATTTATCACTGTACTAGTGAATAAATCACCATGTTATGCGACTCAGAAAAAGGATCAACAATGAAAAATACATGTTTAGCAATAGTACTTGGTGTTAGTGCGTTTGCTTCAGCGTCTGCAATGGCGGCTGATATTCCATTTCCTCATTTAGAGACAACCGGTCGTGGTGAAGTTGTAGTACAGCCTGATATGGCGGTATTTTCGGTTAATGTCGTTGAAACCAAAAAAACGGCGGTTGATGCTAAGTTAGCTGTTGATCAAGCTGTGACTAAGTTTATTGAGCGTTTACAAGCTGCTGGTGTCGACAAAAAAGACATCAATAGCGCCAATATTTCGTTGGCGGCGCAATATAATTACCCTAAAGATCACAAGCCGGAGTTAGTTGGCTTTAAAGCTAATCGCAGTGTCGAGGTGACAGTGCATCAACTAACTAAGCTAAATAGCTATTTAGATGACGCGCTGGGTGATGGCATTAATCAAATTAATAACATTGATTTAAAAGTTGCTGATAGTGCAAAATATCAGCAGCAAGCGCGCCAAAAAGCGATAGAGAATGCTAAGCAAGTTGCGGCCTCACTGGCGCAAGGGTTTGGTAATAGAATCGATGGCGTATGGCAAATTGATTACGATACTAACAGTCAGCCAATGCCGTATATGCGTGCCAATTCTTGGGTGGGTGGAGCTCGACAAGATTCGATTGATCAAAGTTATACTGACAACAACATTGTGATTAAAGACAGTGTTAATGTGATCTTTAAATTAGCCGAAAAATAATCAACCAATCACTCGTTATCGTTTCGATTAAATAGCCATAAGAAAGGAGAGCATAGTGCTCTCCTTGTTGTTATTTGCGGTTATGAAAAGAGGGGATTAGTGCAAAATACGCGCGCGAATAGTGCCATCAATGAGTTTTAGTTGCTGTAAGGCTTCTTTTGAACGTTCGGTTTCGACGTCAATAACCACATAACCGACCTCAGCACCAGTTTGTAAGAACTGAGCTGCGATGTTAATGCCTTCTGAAGCAAAGATCGTGGTGATTTGATTGAGTATGCCGGGACGGTTGTGGTGAATGTGCAGCAAGCGAGAACAACCTTGATGCTCAGGCAGCGATACTTCTGGAAAGCCAACTGCTGATAGGGTTGAGCCATTATCAGAATACTTGACTAACTTACCTGCGACCTCAATGCCGATATTTTCTTGTGCTTCATGGGTTGAACCACCAATGTGCGGCGTTAAAATTACATTATCAAACTGCATTAGCGGTGATTCAAACGGGTCGTTATTGGTTTTTGGCTCAACAGGGAACACATCAATTGCAGCACCTGCAATGTGTTTGCTTTCTAAAGCACTGCAGAGCGCATCAATATCAACCACGGTGCCACGGGCAGCATTAATGAAAATTGCACCTGGCTTCATGCGCGCAAATTCTTCGACGCCCATTAAATTTGCCGTACCTTTGGTTTCAGGTACATGCAAGCTAACCACATCCGATTTATTAAGTAATTCAGATAATGAACTCACTTGAGTTGCATTGCCTAGCGATAGCTTGGTTTCAATGTCATAAAAGCATACTCGCATACCAAGGTTTTCAGCCAAAATACCCAACTGGGTACCAATATGACCATAACCAATAATGCCTAATGTTTTACCACGTGCTTCAAATGATTGATCTGCCGATTTTAACCATTCGCCACGATGGGCTTTGGCGTTTTTCTCGGGAATGCCGCGTAATAATAATAGAATTTCACCTAAAACCAGTTCAGCAACACTACGAGTATTGGAAAAAGGGGCGTTGAAAACAGGAATACCGCGTCGCATTGCTTCATCGAGATCAACTTGATTGGTACCAATACAGAAACACCCTACAGCGGTGAGTTTTTTAGCAGCCGCAAAGACCTCGGGGGTTAACTGGGTACGAGAACGAATGCCGATAAAATGGACATCTTTTACTGCTTCTAACAGTTCTTCACCTGCTAAAGAGCCTTTATGGTATTCAATATTGGTGTAACCAGCTTGTTGTAAAACTTCAAGTGTTGAGGGATGGAGGCCTTCTAACAGAAGGATTTTGATTTTTTCTTTATTGAGTGACACGGTTGCCATAGGTTCTTATCCTTAAAAACGTAGCGACTAATGATGCTAACACTGCGGTTGTTAAACGAAGGTTATTACATCTCAGTAGCTAAATGGTTAAACGTTTGCTACATGCTGTTTAATAAAGTATCAAAAATTAACCATTAAGGGTAAGAATATTACAAAAAAGCCAATAAAAAACGGCAGCTAATGATTCGCGAGCGATCAACAGCTGCCGTTTTGTAATCAAATAACGAATTAATCATTATTTTTCGATGATTTTAGTTCCTTCCGGCGTACCAATAAGTACAACGTCAGCACCACGATGAGCAAATAAACCCACGGTTACAACACCTGGTAGCGCGTTGATGCTATCTTCCATTGCTTTAGGATCAGTGATCGCCATGTTGTAAACATCAAGAATGATATTACCGTTATCTGTTACCACACCTTCACGGTATACCGGATCGCCACCGAGTTTAACTAATTCACGACCAATGAAAGAGCGTGCCATTGGAATGACTTCAACTGGTAATGGGAATTGACCTAGTACATCAACTTGTTTGGTGTTATCAACAATACAGATATATTTCTCAGCAATCGCTGCGACGATTTTTTCGCGAGTTAATGCCGCACCGCCGCCTTTGATCATGTTAAATTGGGCATTGATTTCATCAGCACCATCAACATAAATATCTAGGCTAGCAACATCGTTAGCATCAAAAACTTTAATCCCAATTTGCTCTAGGCGCTCAGTTGAAGCCACCGAGCTTGAAACTGCGCCTTTGATCTCTTCTTTACGGGTTGCCAAGGCATCGATGAAGTGATTAACAGTTGAACCAGTACCTACACCCACAATACTGTTTTTTGTTACGTACTCAAGTGCTGCCCAACCGGCTGCTTTTTTCATTTCATCTTGTGTCATGCCGTTCTCCTCGTAATGACCTCAATTATGCGAACGGTGATTATAGCTAACCGAAGTGATTTCGTCAGTCGGATTCTATGGTTAAACAATGCAAACTTAAAACTAAAAATATAACTTTTTGAATAACATACAATTACATTGATTTTTTTTAATCAAAAAAGCCAATCGTTTGCGTTGAGTGTGTTATGACTCTGTAAATTGATAGTTAGGGGTGATGATTAATGGTAATGGCACATCCCAATGTTGATTGGGAAGCTGAGCAATATATTGACAATCATGACCGATGCCAATGGGATAAGGGCCGCAGCGGTGCTGGTGCCACTGGCTTAAGGTGCGATCATAATAGCCACCGCCCATGCCAAGACGCTGTCCGAGGGCATCAAAAGCCACCAATGGAGTGCAAATCACATCAAGTTGTGCAATCGGTTTAACGCGTCGCACATCCAACTTAGGTTCGCTAATACCGTAGCGGTTAGTGGTCATTGGTGTGTCGGTATCATAGTGTAAAAACAGCAAATGACCTTTAGTAAAAGGATGCAATACCGGTAAATACACTGATTTTCCTTGTTGCCATAGCCATTCGATAAACGGCTGCGGATCAATTTCACCGTCATTAGCGATGTAAACCGCAATGTGCTGGCTATGTTGAATACGATCTAAGGTTTGTAAGCGTAAGGATAATTGTTGTGCTGCGTAGTGTTGTTGTTGAGGCGATAGTTGTTGTCTAGCATGACGAATTTGTTGTCGTAGCTGAGAACGTAATTGCTGGCTGGAAGCTGAAAGGGAAATCGTCACGTAATTATCCAATCCATGAACAGTGAGTGTTACTGGATTGTAGAGCGCTAATACGCAGAAAGGAAGTCTAACTCAGTAAAGGGGATGCCCCAAGGTGCCGTTGCGAAATAAGGCCCTTGAACCAGATGTTCAAGGTGGACTGGCAACATTAACCGCAGGCTTCTCAGTCAGGCTGAGCATGCACAATAGCTAATAAAAAAGCCAATCCTGGGTATTTGCTTATCGGCTCGGGGACGTTCATTCACTGACGCACACCCCAGGGTCAATTCATTATCAACGCTTTGGCTGATATTGCAATACTTTATCCAAATTTTCTTCTAGTGAATTGATTTTATTGGATATTAATTCAGCATTGCGATTATGTTGTTGTCGCTCTAAATGCAACTCGTTACTGATGTTGAGACCAGTAAAGATCAATAATTGTTCTACAGATACGTTACTACGCGCAGACATATCTTTCAAGCGTTGGTCAAAATCTGTCGCCGCGGCACGTAATGCGTCTTCTTGGCCCGTTGGACAATTAACTTTTAGCTTTCGGCCCAATACTTGAATTTCTACAGCCTGAGTACTCATAAACCTTCGATTTGCTCCGTGCCAGAATGGGTATTCATTCCGCTTGCGACGTGGTCAATATAGAAAAACCCTATACAAGATGCAAGCGACTATGTCTTGGTTTTGGTTCATTATCTTCTGACTAAACAGATATTAATCAGACTCGGTTCGAAGTTGATTAAGGATTGAACGTTATCACCAGTGTTATCATTTGCCGAACTAGGCTTAAGTGTTAGCATAACACAGTGCTACCATTCGCTCATTGCTATTTATTATACTCGCTAAGCCATAACGGTGAGTATTGTTTGGTACAATTTCAATGAGTGTAACCTTAATCATGAGCATTATTGTTAAGTAATGGTCACAAAAATTTATCTTACTATCGCGTCAACTAAAAGGTGATAAGCCATGAGTGAAATAACCCTACCGACATACTCTGCTGTTGAAGCGGCTTTAAAAGAGCAAGGCTTAGCCGCGATGCCTGCTGAATTACATGGTTTACTCAGTGGCATGATTTGTGGTGGTCTTGCTGTTGATGATGAAAGCTGGGCAGGTCCAGTATGTGATTATGCCAACGAAGGCGAGCCACTGACCGATGGCGCTAAAATGATGGTGCGTACTTTATTTACTACCACAGCTGAAGAATTGATTGGTGGTGGGTTTGAGTTCTCACTGTTGATGCCTGATGATGATGAGCCGCTATCTGAGCGTGCAGAGGCATTAACTGAGTGGGTAAATAGTTTTATTTCTGGTTTAGGGCTAATGGATTTACAAAAAAATCAATTGTCTGAAGAAATCACTGAAGCATTGGCTGATTTACAAGAGATCTCACAACTTGGTATTGATGAAGATGAAGATCTTGAAGAGCAAGCGGCATTGTTTGAGCAAGTACTTGAACATGTACGTATGTGCGTGTTGAGTTGTCATTCTGAACTAGGTCAACGACTAGTGAATGACGACGATGCGCAAGAGCAACCAACAGTTCACTAACAATTACTATTGCGAAAGGGACAAAATGTGAAGCAATATGATGTAGTTATTGCCGGCGGCGCAATGGTGGGTGCATGTTTAGCGATAGCACTTGATGAATTAACCCAGCACCAATTACATATCGCGGTAGTTGAAGCGGTAGCAACCGATGATCAGCAACACCCAGGCTATGATGCGCGCAGTATTGCACTATCGCATGGTTCGAGCCGCTTGTTAGACTCGATTCAACTGTGGCCAGCATTGGCAAAGGTTGCGACGGCAATCAAGCATATTCATGTGTCTGATCGTGGTCATGCTGGTATGGTTGAGTTATCCGCTCAGCAACTGGCCGTTGATGCCTTAGGTTATGTGATTGAATTGGCTGCTGCAGGTGAAATTTTTCATCACCAGTTAGCAACGCGTCCACAAATTGATCTATTTTGTCCCGCAAAAGTTGAAGATATAGAACGTACTCAATCAGAGGCGTTAATACGGTTAAATACCGGTAAACGATTACGGACTAAATTAGTGGTTGCCGCCGATGGTGCGCTATCTCATTGTTGTGATTTACTCCATATTGGTCGCAATGAACATGATTTTGAGCAAGTGGCAATCATTGCTAACGTTACCACGGCAGAGCCGCATCAAGGCCAAGCATTTGAACGATTTACTCAGCATGGGCCGGTAGCATTATTGCCAATGTCGCAAGGGCGTAGTTCATTGGTATGGTGTGTTGAACCACAGCAACAAGCGCGTATTATGGCATTATCTGAGACGCAATTTTTAGCGGAATTACAAACTGTGTTTGGGTGGCGATTAGGTGCGCTGACGCTGGTGGGTGAGCGCCATTGTTACCCATTAATATTACGCCAAGCACAACGGTTAGTGTCACATCGAACTGCAGTGATTGGTAATGCTGCTCAAACTCTGCATCCTATCGCTGGTCAAGGATTTAACCTTGGACTTCGTGATGTGATGACGTTGGCAGAAGAAATTGCAGCAGGCGTTGCCCGCGGGGCTGATATTGGTTTACCAACCGTATTGGGCCGTTATCGTGAGCGCCGATTACCAGATCGACAAGCAACCGTAGCCATGACTGCTGGCTTGGTGAGCTTGTTTGCCAATAATAATCCTGCGCTCGTGGCTGGGCGAAACCTAGGCTTGATGACTATGAGCCTTTCTAACACACTTCAAGCACCGCTGTTACGCCGTGCAATGGGACAGGTAAAACGATAGCTATGATGCAAAATGTTGATATCGCCATTATCGGTGGTGGCATGGTGGGGTTAACGTTGGCAGCAGCGTTAGCCGATACTGAATTACGGATAGCAGTGATTGAAGGTAAATTACCTGAGTCTGAGTTAGCCGAATTACCTGACGTGCGAGTGTCTGCTTTAAGCCGTGCTAGCGAGCGAATATTACGTGGCGTTGGGGCTTGGAATGGTATCTGCGACCGTCGTATGAGCCCTTACAGCAAAATGGAGGTCTGGGAACAAGACAGTTTTGCACATATTGATTTTGATGCCGAGCGTTTAGCCCAACCTAATTTAGGCTATATTGTTGAAAACCGAGTGATTCAGTTAGCGTTACTGGATCAGGTCAGTAAGCAAGCCAATGTGAGCTTATTTGCCCCTGATAAATGCCAAAATATCGCCTTTGGTGAAACAGAAGCTTGGATCACATTAGAATCAGGCAAAAACCTCACCGCTAAATTAGTGGTTGGTGCTGATGGTGCCAATTCATGGTTGCGTCAACATGTTGATATTCCACTGACCCATTGGGATTACGGTCATAGTGCGTTGGTGGCTAATATTCGTTGTGATGAGCCTCACTTGCAGACCGCGCGGCAAATATTCCGTCCTGATGGTCCATTAGCTTTTCTACCATTAGCACAACAAGATCTGTGCTCAATTGTATGGTCATTGCCGCCAGAGCAAGCACTGCAACTTTGTGATGTGAGTGATGAAGTGTTTAATCAGCATTTAACCACAGCTTTTGATCATCGTTTAGGCTTATGTCGTGTAGAAGGTGATCGTCAAGCCTTTCCACTTAAAATGCGTTATGCCCAAGATTTTGTACGCGAACGCGTGGCACTAGTCGGTGATGCAGCTCATACGATCCACCCATTGGCAGGCCAAGGCGTTAACTTAGGTCTGTTAGATGCAGCGGCATTAGCGCAAGAAATTATTGCTTTATGGCAAGCCGATAAAGACATTGGTAAGCAAGCTAACTTGCGTCATTACGAGCGCTGGCGTAAAGCTGAAGCGGCTAAAATGATCACCGCTATGCAAGGTTTTAAGACCTTGTTTGATGGTGCTAATCCAGCTAAAAAACTGGTGCGTGATCTCGGAATGTTATTTGCTAACAAAGCTCCTGGTGTCAAAGATGAGTTTATGCGCCGAGCCTTAGGATTAAGTGGTGAACTGCCTGAATTAGCGCGTTATAAATAAAACCGATTTAGAGCGTTTATTGAGTCATAAGTTATTAAGCCGTAGCATTTTTTGTTGCGGTTTTTTTATATCTAAATGAAGCAAAAAAAATAATTTCACCTACAGTAAAACATAGAGTGATAGTTACCGATTAATAGTGAATTTAAAAAGGATATATAAATGAGCTATGTGCCCTCTGAATTAAAATTTACCCATACCCATGAATGGTTACGTGATGAAGGTGATGGTGTTTATACTGTTGGTATTAGCGATCATGCTCAAACATTATTGGGCGATATGGTGTTTATTGATTTGCCTGAAACAGGAGCAACTGTTGATGCGGGCGAAGAATGTGCTGTGATTGAATCGGTGAAAGCTGCATCAGATATTTATGCACCGTGTACTGGGACAATTATTGCTATAAATGAAGAGCTTAGTACGGTACCTGAGTGGGTAAATAGTGATCCTTATGGTGATGGATGGCTATTTCAAATTCGTATTGATGCTGAACAAGATACTGATGAATGGCTTGATGCTGAAGATTATCTCGACACGATTGCTGATGATGAATAGTGACGATAATTAAAGCCCACTCAATCAAGTGGGCTTGATGCTGTTTACTGGGCTAATAATTTGGTGTTAATAACTATTGCCGTTGTCGACTACGTTTAGAGTCAATGCCATCTTTAATAAACTTCACGTAGGCGCTTAATTTCGAGGTTAACTTCGTTAACCGTATCATAATGATGTTGTTGCGCCTTAACAGGCACTAACAATATTCCCTTTTCAAAATGATAGCCCCCACGACCATCAATATAAATTCTTCCATTAAATATACGACTAACATGCTTGGCAATTAATTTAGGCAAGTAGCGTTTGAACATCCGCATAATACAGTTTAACTCCGACCGTCCTGGCGATTAACGGCGTTAGTATACTTTAATTCAAATGACGTTTTTGTGACATTATCAGCGTAAATTTAACGATATTGTTAAATTGATAACGTATTCAACAGCTATAAATACAATCTACAGATTAATATCCTAAGTTTGTGGTATTTTATAAATTTTTAGCCTTGAAAGAAGTTGCGTATTTTCTGTGACGATAAAGACAAGATTGCCGATGTTTGACTGTGATTGCTTATATGTGGTGTTTTTTTGGACGTCAAGTGGTGGCTAGTGGTATACGTTATGGTGATAGTTTTGAAAGCTATTTCGATACTTTATGCTGAATATTTAGCGGTAGTAAAATATCAATCAGACACTAAAAATAACCTAGATCACCATTTATGATCCTAGATCAAGGTATGGTTTTTGGCGTATGCCAATAATGAGATAAATAAACCGAGATGATGATCATTATGGCACGTCCAAAAATTGTCAGAAAAATTGCCTGTCGTCCTGCTTATAGTTGCTTTAAACCCAATGGGGTGCCCATGAAGCAGTTACCACGATTAACCTTAGCGAGTGATGAACTTGAGGCATTAAGGCTGGTGGATATGCAAGGATTACAGCAACAGCAAGCAGCGCAACAACTCGGTGTATCACGCCAAACCTTAGGAAATATTATTGCTCGTGGGCGCCATAAAGTTGCTCAAGCATTAGTGATGGGAATGGCATTAGAGTTAGCACCAGACAGCATACAGACTACCGAGGATTAATTTATGTTAATAGCAATTGCATTGACGCCACGAAATCAAATAGCAGGCCATTTTGGTAAAGCTGCCACGTTTGCTATCTATGATCAGCAAGGTCAACTGGTTGAGCGGATTGAAAATAGCGGTAGTCGTGAGTTGGGATGTAAACATAAAAAAATATTGCAGCGCCAACTGGCAGCATTGAACGTAACTGAAATTGTATTGGGTAATATTGGCACCCGTTCTTTAGCGCGATTATTACAAGCTGGGTTTAGTGTCAGTCGTGTTGCACCACGAACAACATTAGTTGATTTTTTAGCTGGCGGCGTGAGCAAAGAAGCGTTACTGACGGCTGATCAAGGGCGCGCTTGTAAACGTGAAAAAGGCAGTTGTGGCTGTGGTTGTGGCACTAAAAAAACAGCACCAGCAGTGGTTAAAGTTGGTATGTTGAGTCCGATTGCGAATGGACTTGGTAAGATTGGTGGTTTAAAACTATGACCACGTTTTTATTAACTTTAGGGATTTTTTTGGTGGTTATTGCGGCAATGGCAATTGGGTGGTGTGTAAAACGCCAAACAATCAGTGGCAGTTGTGGCGGTTTAGCCAACGTTGGTGTTAATAAAGAGTGTAATTGTGATGAGCCTTGCGATGAACACAAACTTTATCAAATTCAAGAGCCTAATCATCACGCGCATTAATAGCATTGATATCACTGAGTAATCATTGGCAGGGCATTGTTGCTCTGCCACGATAATTAGCGACTAGAACGAAGTTGTTCAACATGAGTGATCACCGTATTGGCAACGATGTCGCGTAACCATTGGTTGCGGGGGTGATTACTGTCGCGATGGAGCCATAATAATCGAATATCAAAATCAGCTATTGCAACAGGCGGTGGGCATTGCGTTAACTGATCATTGAAAATATCCAGTTGCGCCATTAAGCGCGATACCACACAAACTAAATCGCGACCGCTTAACAAATGCCGAACAGTAAGAAAGTTATGCGATCCCACTGCCACTTGACGTTGAAACCCTTGCTGTTGTAGTTGAGCATCAACTTGGGTTGTGAGTTTGCCATCAGGGCTTACCAGTGCATGAGGATGACGGCGGTATTGATCGAGACTGACTAGGTCATTAAGTCCAGTTGCCTGTTGATCATAAAGGCAGACATGATCTTCAGTATATAAGTACTGGTGTTCAATATCTTTGCCCATATCTGTCATTGAACCAATAACCACATCGATGCGATGCTGATTGAAATCAGTGTGATAACTATGACGATCGACATTAAAAAAACTTAGTTGGCATTGTGGCGCTTGGTGGTGAATCGCATCATACAGTGCTGGGGCAAATAATAATTCGGCATAATCGGTTAAGCCTATCTTAAAAGTGCCACAGAAATCAGCAGGTACAAACACAGTTGGTCGCAGCAGTTCGTTAGTAATCAATGCCAAAATAGTATCGACGGTTGAGGCATGTTCTAACGCGGTTTGCGTCGGTAACATTTGGTGACCATGACGCTCAAACAAAGGGTCATTTAATAAACTGCGTAGTCGCGATAAATTATGGCTCATTGCTGACTGCCCAATGGCGAGTTTATTGGCCGCTTTAGTCACGCTGCGGGTTTCCATTAATGCAGAAAACGCAATTAATAAATTAAGATCAACCCCGCGCCAATTAATATCGTGATGATAGTTTGTCATCAACGGCTCCTTTATTTTTAATCAAGCGGCATTGTGATTAATGCCGTTGATATGATGGCTAATTATTAATTAGAGTTGATCTCGGCAAATATCCGCGAGCAGTGGATCGCATAAGATCAGTAAATCATCGGTGGCGATCTCAATCCCTGCCATACGATCACCACTACTAATATTAACTTTCTCTATCGCCGCAATAGCATTATCAAACACGATCACTAATGGCCGTTTTAAGCCAAGCGGGGCAACTGTGCCGATGACTAAACCGGTGACTTTTTCAACTTCGGTTGCATCCGCGCAAGTCATGCGTTGGCAACCCAATAATGCGCGTACTTTTTTAGGATCTACTGCTTGTGGACCAGGCACACAAGCGAGCACGTGAAACCCTGACATATCTTTGAGCAAGATTGATTTGACCATATGTTGCGGATCAACTCCGCGTTCAGCTGCTGCCTCGGCAATGGTTGTTGCGGGTTTGGTATGCGGCAGTAAACGGTAATCAACCCCTTCGCTAATCAATAGCTGAGTAACGGGGGTATTTATTGAATTATTCTGCATTAAAATCGTACGGTAGGTCGAGTTTGTGCCATAGCGCATCTGGCGCGGTTGCGAAACGGAATTGACTGTCAGCATCAAGATCATTGGGTAATACAACCAGCGCTAAAGCGTGATTGTCACTGTATTGATAGCCGCAGATCACGGTGCCACCTTTACGCCAATTTTCACCGACACTACGCTCTAATGCATCACCTGGTTGTGGGCATTGTGTTGCTGCGCCAGCAACGATATACATCGCACGTTTATTAATACCACGGTATTTAGCCCGCGCGACGGTTTCTTGGCCGGTATAGCAACCTTTTTTAAAGCTAATACCATCAACCGCTTGTAAGTTTACGGCTTGAGGAATGAATTCAAGTTCGGTGGCACTATCAATACGTGGCATCGCCGCTTGAATGTCATATAAATTCCACAGTTCGGTGGTTGTTAAAGTTGCTGTTGGTGCCAAGGTGGTAATTACATTGTCAGCTTGTTCTGCAGTAGTGATAATTAACCAGCGCGCGTTATCAACTTTTACAACAGTGGCTGTGTCGTTATGGCGCACATCAGCATCACCACTGAAATGATGATCAATAGTTGCTTGAGCTTGCGTACCTGCGAACCCAAAAATAACAGCTTCTGTTTGAGTGATCTCTGTTTTAGAAAAGACCGCATATTTTTTTAGTTCAGGCAGTTGGGTTGCCATCACACTTTGACGTTGTAGTAAGCCGTAACCATTTTGATAATGGAAAACGCGCAAAATAGTACGTAATTTTCCTTTGGCATCACAGTGACCAGCAAAGGTTGATTTATCGGCTGTTAATGACACTACATCACAGGTTAATTGACCTTGTAAGTAGGATTTACTGTCTGGGCCAACAAGCGTCACCATGCCCCAATCACTGAGGTTGATCATTGCTAAATCAGGTAAAGAATCGGTGCTAGTTAATGCTAGCGGGGTGAAAGAGTGCTGAGTTGACCAAGTGTTCATAATGGTATCCACAAATGCTGTAATGATGATGCTATGTTATACCAACTGAACAAAATAATTAACCATGGTAACACGATGGGTTAATTGACTGTTTTTACAGGTCGTCATTATGGTGGGCTAGGTCTCATCTTGAATGATTGCTTGTGTTGGCGCATGGTCGTGATTGAGTACGACTGGTACTATCTTTATCATGGAAATACGCCAAGTATTCAATTATCAGTGAGCCAATAGGCACGCACATAGAGGTTATGTATGTTAGTTGCAGAAGAGAGAGCCCGCGTTAAATGGGCATGTCGTCGCGGCATGTTAGAGTTAGACGTGTTGGTGATGCCATTTTTTGAAGAATGTTTTGATGATCTATCAGAGCAGCAGCAACGTGATTTTATTTCTCTATTAACCTGTGATGATCCTGATTTATTTAAATGGATGATGCAACATGGCCGTAGTGATAATCCTGCTCATGCGATGATGGTCGATAAGATTGTTGCCCACAACAACAGCAAGCTACGTTGATCTAACGCTTCACTTATCCCCGCGCCTGCACACTGCACTGAGTCGATGTTACTTTGGTGCAGTGCTACTAATGTTTGTTGTTCCACCGGTTTTTTGGCCGCTGAGTTATTTTTTTGCCGAAATGTTAGTATTTGAATGGCAACGGATACAGCACCATTATTTGCGTCAGCAAGGGCCATTACGGCTGTATAGTGATGGTCATCTGCGCTGGTGTGAGCAAGCGGGTAAAATTGTAGCGGTGAAAGTGGTCAGCCGTTGGCTCGTGATATTGTCGATAGCACATCAGCGTAATCAATGGCTGATTATCTGCTGTGACAGTTGTGATACTGCAAGTTATCGGCTCTTAAAAATGTCGCTACATTTAGGACTATTAAAGCCTGCAGCCGCAGCCAATAACGATGATGCTAACGAGCATTAGTATCATCGTATGGTTGAGTTATTACTTATTTAAGTGCGGTTAGTAATTACTTGGCACTAAAACAGTAGCGGTTGCTTGCTCGTCAAGTTCAGGATAATCAAGGGTATAGTGTAATCCTCGACTTTCTTTTCGTTCTATTGCACAACGTACTATCAGCTCTGCAACTTGTAATAAATTACGCAGTTCTAAAAGATTATTTGAAACACGGAAATGACAGTAATACTCATCAATTTCGTGTTTAAGCAATTCAATGCGGTTCATTGCCCGCTCTAAACGTTTAGTTGAACGTACAATACCAACGTAATCCCACATAAATAATCGTAATTCATGCCAGTTATGTTGAATCACCACTTCTTCATCAGAATTAGTTACTTTACTGTCATCCCAAAATGGCAATTGTTGTGGCTGTAAGATGGTCTTAAATTGGCGCTCAATATCTTGTGACGCTGACCATGCATAGACTACGCACTCAAGTAATGAATTAGATGCCATGCGATTGGCTCCATGAAGGCCGGTGTAGCTGACTTCACCAATAGCATATAACCCTTCAATATCGGTTTTACCTGATTTATCTACCACCACGCCGCCACAGGTATAATGTGCAGCAGGAACAATTGGAATCATATCTTGGGTGATATCAATCCCGTAACCTTGCAGTTTTTCAGCAATGGTTGGAAAGTGGCTTTTAACAAAATCAGCTGGCCTATGGCTAATATCAAGATACATACAATCAGCACCTAAGCGCTTCATTTCGTAATCGATCGCACGTGCAACCACATCACGAGGAGCCAGTTCTGCGCGCTCATCAAAATCGAGCATAAAACGGCTGCCGTCAGGACGACGTAAATACGCACCTTCTCCGCGTAGAGCTTCACTTAATAAAAACGTTTGTGCTTTGGGGTGGAATAGACAAGTAGGATGAAATTGATTAAATTCAAGGTTAGCAACACGACAACCTGCGCGCCATGCCATCGCAATACCATCACCCGATGACACATCTGGGTTGGAAGTGTATTGATAGACTTTTGATGCGCCACCAGTGGCTAGTACCACAAATTTGGCAGCAAGGGTTTCAACACATTCTTTGTCGCGGTTCCAGACATAAGCTCCTAAAGCGCGATTGGTGTCTGCTTGCGGATTGATTTTTTTCTCGGTGATTAAATCAAGTGCATTATGGCGCTCAAGAATAGTGATATTAGGATGATTACGGGCTTGTTCTTGAAGTGAGGTTTGCATCGCCATGCCAGTGGCATCTGCAGCATGAAGAATGCGACGATGACTATGGCCACCTTCTAAGGTCAGATGGTAGCGGGGGTCGTCGTCAGTATAGGATTCTTCACGATCAAAAGGTACACCGCCATCAATTAACCATTGCACGCATTGCTTGGCGTTTTCAGCGATAAACTGCACCACATTCTGGTCACAAAGATGAGCGCCAGCAATTAACGTATCTTCAACATGGGATGCAATACTGTCAGACTCATCAAAAACGGCGGCAATCCCTCCCTGAGCGTAATAGGTTGCGCCTTCACTAAGGGGGCCTTTGCATAAAATAGTCACTTTACCAAGATGAGCTAAATGCAGTGCCAGCGATAATCCTGCTGCGCCACTACCAATGACTAAAATGTCGCTATCGTGTTGATGAAGCTGGTTCATAATGATTGCATGTCCATGTGATAATCTTATTTCATGCTATCAAATTTGTTATAAAAAGACATATTTGTTTGGGATTGAGTAAACTAAATATCATTAAGATACGGTGCTTTAGCTATGTTATTGTTAAATGTTAGCGCACTAACCGCTTCATACCATTGTGATTATTTTGCTTTTTTCAGTCACAGATCCTCGTTAGTATGATTATTTCAGGTAAAATGACCGCAGTTATTCTTTCTAGCCTGATTTCGTTACCAGTAATAACCAAGTGTTAACGAAAGGGTAAATTATTTTATTGGCGGTGGAACTTTGCCATTATCCATCGGTCTTATGTAGTGCTCATGCTTATAAATATTTCATAAATCAGTGTTTTATTTACGGTGAGACTAACGCTTATAGTGGCAGGATAATCTAAATAAACCGTTGTGTATCAATACCGACTCAATACCTTTATTGGTCTATGTTGTCGTGAGATGAATGCAATATTACTAAACAGTTAGACATGGGAGTAAACGCTCGAATGAGCGAGCAGCAAACTGATCAGGTACTAATTGAGCGAGTACAGCGGGGAGATAAGCAAGCATTCAACCTTTTGGTTATTAAATACCAGAATAAAGTTTGTAACCTTGTTTCACGTTATGTTAGCAATTCTGGTGATGTGCCAGATGTCGCTCAAGAAGCGTTTATTAAAGCTTATCGCGCCTTACCAACATTTCGTGGTGAAAGTGCTTTTTATACATGGCTTTACCGTATCGCTGTTAATACCGCAAAAAATTATTTAGTTGCTCAGGGACGTCGTCCGCCAGCATCCGATGTTGATGCTGAAGATGCAGAATATTATGAAAGTGGAAATGCGCTTAAAGAAATATCGAACCCTGAGAACCAAATGTTGTCTGAAGAACTGAAGCGAGTTGTTTTTAGTACGATTGAATCACTACCTGATGATCTTAAAACAGCGATCTCATTGCGTGAACTGGATGGTCTAAGCTATGAAGAAATCGCTGACATAATGGGATGTCCTGTAGGTACAGTTCGCTCACGTATATTCCGTGCACGAGAGACAGTTGAAAAACGTATTCGTCCTCTTATGCAACAATAACAATGTTGCACCAAACGGTGGAAAAAATGGCTGATAAAGAAAAAATTTCGGCATTGCTAGATGGCGAAGACTTGGATCAGAGCATTATCAATGCGCTGACCGTTGACAAAAATAGCGAGCAAAGCTGGCATGACTTCAACCTCATTGGTGATGTCATGCGTGGTGATGTGCCGCAATGCAAACAATGGAATATTGCAGAAAATGTCGCGTTGGCGCTAGAAGCTGAACCCGCTCATACCGGGGCTGTGGTTACTAATGTTGAAGCTGTTGTTGAGCCGATTATTATTCAAGAACAACCGACCCCATTTAAAGCGAAGCGGACATTACCCGCTTGGCTATCCCAGTTTAGTCAGGTTGCGATGGCTGCATGTGTATCATTAGCGGTGATTGTTGGTGTTCAACAATATGATGGTAATGGTGGCAACCTTACTACAACAACCAGTAATGATGTGCCAGTATTACAAACGATTCCATTTACAGGTAAAGCTGAACCTGTGAGCTTAAATACCAATATGGTAGATAATAATCAGACTCCGTCTGAATCACAGTTAATGGAACAACGACGTCGAATCAATTCGATGTTACAAGATTATGAATTGCAACTTCGGTTCAATGCTGAAGATGGCAGTATCGATAATTCACGATTACATACTAATAATTCTGTGGCGGATTAATGAAAAAAACTCTGGTCGGTGCACTTGCATTGGTCAGCCTATTATTGTCACTCCAAGCCTCTGCTGAAGCGGTTAAACCTTCAACAGAGGCTTTGTTGCATCAAATGGGCCAAGCCAGTCGAGATCTTAGTTATGAGATGTCTTACATTTGGGTAAAGAAAAATAGCATTGATACCTTGCGTTATCGACACGCGCTAGAGAATGGCCAAAGCTATGGTCATTTGTTGTTCCTCAGTGGTCCGCCACAAGAGGTGATTCAACGTGGTGATGAAGTCAGTTATTTTGAGCCCGGACTCGATCCTTTTACGATTAAAAGTAATAAGATGGTCGCGCCTATATTGCCATTAATGAAGGCTAATATAGATAAACTGGCTCATTTTTACGATTTCATTGCCATGGGTCGAGCACGTGAAGCGGGTGTCGCCTGTGATGTTGTTCGTATCGCACCTAAAGATGGCAATCGTTATTCTTACTTATTGTGGATAGATCAAGCGACTCACTTGGTGATGCGCGCTGATTTACTCGATCGCGATGGTGATTTATTAGAGCAATTTCGCGTGGTTTCTTTTGCGGTGAATCCTAAAGTTGCTGAAATGCTGAGTAAGCTTGATCAAGTTAAATTGCCCGCCGTGGTACAATTACCGCAACAGCCGCAGAAAAAACTGCAATGGAGTGTTAATTGGTTACCAAATGGCTTTACATTAATTGCAGGTAATCGTCATCGACTGTTACTGACAGAGCGCGCCGTTGAAAGTCGCATGTATAGTGACGGTTTGTTTAGTTTTTCTGTTTATGTTTCAGATGCTGATAATTTTGTCGGTCGTGGGCAATTGGTTCGTCAAGGGCGGCGGACACTAATTACTCGCGTTGATGGCAATAAAGAAATTACAGTGGTGGGTGATATTCCACCACAAACAGCACGACAAATTGCAGAAAGCGTAACCTTTGATAAAATTAAACCAGAGGTTACCCCTACGAGTAAATAATCATGATGAGAACATTAGCGACAGTGGTCGCTGTTGATAGTGGCTATATAACGGTAAGTTGTCAGCAACAAACCAGTTGTGGTCATTGTGCTTCGCGCGATAGCTGCGGCACAGGTATTGTTAGTAAAGCAATGCCGGGGCGTTCTCATTTGATTACTATCGACACCAATGAAAAAATAACGCTTGGACAAGTGGTTGAAATTGGCTTGTCTGAGCGTAGTATGCTCAGTTCAGCGTTGTTGGTTTATATGCTGCCCTTGCTATTTTTAGTCGGGGGTAGCTTACTTGGTCAGTATCTATTTGTTGATCTAGCAGCCAGTAATCAGCTTGGTGTTATTGTATCCGCTGTAGTTGCTACCACCATCGGATTACTGATTGCGAGGCATTATGCTAAGCGATTAGATGGGGATGCAGCCTATAAACCAAGCCTTATTCGAGTGCTCGGGTTACCTATTTCAGCAGATAAGCTGATAAATGCCGCATCGAAAGATAGCGAGTAGCGTTTAAATTCGGTAGAATCCGTCAACTTGATCTTAAGATCCCATTCATTTTAATCACGAGCAGTCACGCCATTCATGAAGCACATTCGTAACTTTTCGATTATCGCACATATCGACCATGGTAAGTCGACCTTATCCGACCGTCTAATTCAAGTCTGTGGCGGCCTTTCTGATCGAGAAATGGCTGCGCAGGTTTTAGATTCAATGGATCTTGAACGCGAACGCGGTATCACCATTAAAGCCCAGAGCGTGACGCTCGATTATACGGCTAAAGATGGTGTAACTTATCAATTAAACTTTATCGACACCCCAGGACACGTTGACTTCTCGTATGAAGTATCGCGTTCACTTGCTGCCTGTGAAGGTGCATTGCTGGTAGTTGATGCGGGCCAGGGCGTAGAAGCTCAGACTTTAGCAAACTGTTACACCGCCATGGAAATGGACTTAGAAGTAGTGCCGATTTTAAATAAAATCGACCTGCCTGCAGCCGATCCTGAGCGTGTAGCTGAAGAAATTGAAGACATCGTTGGTATTGATGCTATTGATGCTGTGCGTTGTTCAGCAAAAACGGGTGTTGGTGTTGACGAAGTTTTAGAAAAAATCGTTGAAGCGATCCCTGCTCCTGAAGGTGATCCAGATGCGCCACTACAAGCACTGATTATTGACTCATGGTTTGATAACTACTTAGGTGTTGTTTCTTTAGTTCGTATCAAGAACGGTAAACTAAAGAAAAATGACAAGATCAAAGTAATGACCACAGGTCAAATCTGGGGTGTTGACCGTATTGGTATTTTTACACCGAAGCAAATTGACACCACAGAGCTAAATACTGGCGAAGTTGGTTGGGTTGTTTGTGGTATTAAAGACATTCTAGGTGCGCCGGTTGGTGATACTTTAACGCTAGCGAAAGGCGGTTGTGAAACTGCATTACCGGGCTTTAAAAAAGTAAAACCACAGGTATATGCTGGTTTGTTCCCTGTATCATCTGATGATTACGAGAACTTCCGTGATGCATTAGGCAAATTAAGCCTAAACGACGCGTCATTGTTTTATGAGCCAGAAAGCTCGTCTGCACTTGGTTTCGGTTTCCGTTGTGGTTTCTTGGGTATGCTCCACATGGAGATTATTCAAGAGCGTCTAGAGCGTGAATATGATCTGAACTTAATTACTACTGCACCAACGGTAGTCTATGAAGTGAAGAAAAATGACGGTACAACACTCTATGTAGATAGCCCTGCTAAATTACCGGCTGTAAACGATATTGATGTTGTCGGTGAGCCAATTGCGCGTTGTAATATTTTGGTACCAAGCGAATACCTAGGTAACGTAATTACTCTATGTATTGAAAAGCGTGGTATGCAGGTTGATATGGTTTATCACGGTAATCAAGTTGCACTGACATATGATATTCCGATGTCAGAAGTGGTACTGGATTTCTTTGACCGTTTGAAATCAACCTCGCGTGGCTATGCATCGCTAGATTATAATTTCCAACGTTACCAAGAATCAGACATGGTACGCGTGGATATTCTGTTAAATGGTGAGCGTGTTGACGCCTTAGCAATCATTACTCACAAAGAAAACTCACAGACTCGCGGTCGTGATGTTGTTGAGAAAATGAAAGAATTTATTCCTCGTCAAATGTTTGATATTGCAATTCAAGCAGCTATTGGTGGTCATATCATTGCACGTTCAACCGTGAAGCAGTTACGTAAAAACGTAATCGCAAAATGTTATGGTGGCGATATTAGCCGTAAGAAGAAGCTACTACAGAAACAGAAAGACGGTAAGAAACGCATGAAGCAGATTGGTAATGTTGAATTACCACAAGAAGCTTTCTTAGCGATTCTTCATGTGGGCAAAGATAAGTAGTAACCTTCTTTGTTGATAACAGTCTAGATATAATTAGGAAGTGCTTATTTAATCCGTTAAATAGCACTTTCTTTGACTTAGGCGTTTGCAGTAGAGTCAATCAACTAACTGTTGCGGTTAGTTGTATTAAACTTAAGGAATAACATGGCAAATACATTTTCAATAATATTGGTCTTAGCGACAATTTTTACCGGTATTATTTGGGCTCTAGATAAGTTTCTATGGGCACCAAAACGACAATTAAAAATTGCAGCTGCAGCAGAAAAAGCTGGTGGCCAAGTTGATGCAGAGGTACTTGCACGTGTTGCTCCTCAACCGAGTTGGGTTGAATCAGCAAGTTCAATGTTCCCTGTAATTGCATTGATCATGATATTCCGTTCATTTATTTATGAACCATTTCAAATTCCGTCAAAATCAATGTTACCAACCCTGTATGTTGGTGATTTCATTCTGGTCCAAAAGTTTGCTTATGGACTTCGAGATCCTGTTTTTGACCATAAATTCTTAAACACTGGTGAGCCTAAACGTGGTGATGTGATTGTGTTCCGTTACCCGCCAAATCCAAAAATTGATTACATTAAACGTGTAGTCGGTTTACCCGGTGATATGGTTCGTTACAGCGCTGACAAACAACTATGTATTCAGCCTCAAGGCACTTCTGTTTGTAAGCCTGTTAAATTAACAGATATGAAAGATAGCGACTTTACTCAAGGTATGGCGCGTCTGATTGAGTTTAATGAACATCTTGGTGATGTGAATCATCATATTTTGATCAACCCATTACGACGTGATAATCGTATGGCTTACGTACCTCGCCCAGGGATCGGTGAGTGGGTTGTACCAAAAGGTGAATATTTTGTTATGGGTGACAACCGTGACAATAGTGCTGATAGTCGTTACTGGGGTTTTGTACCAGAAGCGAATTTAGTCGGCAAGGCGGTAGCTATTTGGATGAGCTTTGATTTCGATCGCAAGCCTGATAGTTTACTTCCATCTTGGATCCCTACCGGTGTACGTTTTGATCGTATCGGTAGCATTAAATAATCGAGAGAAAATGACAACTCCAGCGAATAGGCTTCAGCGCAAGCTGGGCTACCAATTTAACAATTGTGAGTTGATGACATTAGCACTGACACATCGCAGTGCTAATGGCACCCACAATGAGCGCCTAGAATTTCTAGGTGACTCTATTTTAAGTTTTGTTGTTGCTGATGACTTATATCACCGTTTTCCTACTGTGGATGAAGGTGATATGAGCCGAATGCGTGCAACACTAGTCCGTGGTAAGACATTAGCTGAGCTAGGACGTGAGTTCGAGCTAGGCGACTACTTACTATTAGGTCCAGGTGAACTGAAAAGTGGCGGTTTCCGTCGTGATTCGATTCTGGCTGACTGTGTTGAAGCAATCATTGGCGCGGTTTATCTAGATAGTGATGTTGAGACTGTGCGTCAAGTCGTATTGGCTTGGTATAAATCACGTCTTGATACAATTGAACCTGGCATCAACCAAAAAGATCCTAAAACACGCTTGCAAGAGTGTCTTCAAGGTCGCCGTTTACCATTACCGTCGTATACTGTAATTAAGGTACAAGGTGAAGCTCATAACCAAGAATTCACCGTACAGTGTGATGTTTCAGGTATGGATGAACCTGTTATCGGTAAAGGCGGCAGTCGGCGCAAGGCAGAGCAGGCAGCAGCAGAAATTGCACTTAACCAGTTGGAATCATGACAGATAAACAACATTGTGGCTTTATTGCCATTGTTGGTCGACCGAATGTCGGTAAATCAACCTTGCTTAACCGTTTAGTGGGACAGAAGTTATCTATAACTTCTCGTAAACCACAAACCACGCGCCATCGCATTATGGGTGTAGACACACGTGACGGCTATCAAGCGGTTTATGTGGACACACCTGGATTGCACATTGAAGAAAAGCGTGTGATTAACCGTTTAATGAACCGCGCAGCAAGCAGTTCATTAACTGATGTCGAATTAGTGTTATTTCTTGTAGATGGCACTGTGTGGACTGCTGATGATGAGATGGTACTGAATAAGCTTATTAAAAGTGAGCTACCAACAGTATTGCTGATCAACAAAGTCGACAACATTAAAGAAAAGCATGAGTTATTTCCGCATTTGCAGGAACTAGCGAACAAAATGCCATTTGTTGATGTGGTGCCTATTTCTGCAAAGAAAGGTACTAACGTTGATACTATTGAAAAAATTGTTCGTGAACATTTACCTGAATGTGATTACTACTTCCCTGAAGAGTATGTAACGGATCGTTCACAACGCTTTATGGCGTCAGAAATTATTCGTGAAAAACTAATGCGCTTTACCGGTGAAGAATTACCGTATTCAGTGACAGTTGAAATCGAGCGTTTTGATTTTAACCCTGAAACCAACGGTTTTGATATCAACGGTTTGATTCTGGTTGAACGTAAAGGCCAGAAGAAAATGGTGATCGGTAAAGGTGGCGATAAAATCAAAGTCATTGGCCGTGAAGCCCGTTTAGATATGGAAGACCTATTTGAACGTAAAGTGTATTTAGAACTTTGGGTTAAAGTGAAATCAGGTTGGGCAGATGACGAACGTGCACTGCGCAGCTTAGGTTACATTGACGATCTATAAGGAACATAATGGAGGGCCTACAGCGTTGTTTTGTCCTTCATTATCGCCATTATAGTGAGACGAGCCTGATCCTTGATGTGTTTAGCGAGGATCATGGCCGTCTTACCCTACTTGCAAAAGGAGCGCGTCGTAAGCGTTCTAACCTCAAAGGAACCTTGCAACCCTTCACGCCATTGTTTATGAAATGGAGTGGTAAAGGGAGCATGCCTGTTCTCACTCATGCTGAGCCGATCAGTATTGGGCTGCCGTTGCGCAGCTATATTTTATATTCCGCGATGTACGTTAATGAAGTGTTAGCGCGAGTATTAGAAAACCATACCCCTTATCCAGTGTTGTTTCTTGATTATTTGAATGTGTTGCGTGAGCTTGCACAAGCGGATAATCCAGAGCCCGCACTGCGTCGTTTTGAACTCGCCTTATTACATCATCTTGGTTACGGTATCGATTTTTTGCATTGTGCAGGCAGTGGGTTAGCGGTCGACGATCATATGACCTATAACTACCGCGAACAATTGGGATTTATTGCCTCAATAAAAATCAGTCAATTGACTTTTCGTGGTAATGAATTGAAAGCTATTGCAGCAAGGTGTTTTGAAACCCCTGAACAACTTCGAGCTGCGAAACGCTTTACACGCATAGCCTTAAAGCCGTATCTTGGTTCAAAACCACTAAAAAGTCGGGAATTATTTATTCCTAGAGCAAGGAGCATCGGAAAATGAGTAACATTCTACTGGGTGTCAATATTGATCATATTGCAACATTACGTAATGCCCGTGGCACACGATACCCTGATCCTGTTCATGCTGCAGAAGTAGCAGAACGTGCAGGTGCAGATGGTATTACGGTGCATTTACGTGAAGATCGTCGCCATATCAATGATCGTGACGTACGAATCTTACGCGAAACATTACAAACACGGATGAATCTAGAAATGGCCGTTACTGATGAAATGGTGACGATAGCTTTAGAGACTCAACCTGAATATGTATGTTTAGTGCCTGAAAAGCGTGCTGAATTGACGACCGAAGGTGGCTTAGATGTTGCTGGGCAATGTGAAAAGATTACCGCAGCAACCACAGCATTAGCCGCAGCAGGGATTAAAGTGTCATTGTTTATTGATGCCGATAAACGCCAGATTGATGCAGCACTTGCAACTGGTGCACCATTTATTGAGTTACATACAGGCCATTATGCCGATGCAACCACTGAAGAAGTGCAAGCCGCTGAGCTTGAAAAAATAGCAGTTGCTGCGACTTATGCGGCGAGTTTAGGCATTAAAGTCAATGCAGGTCACGGCTTAACCTACCATAATGTCAAAGCTATCGCAGCGTTACCTGAGCTGTATGAACTCAATATTGGTCATTCTATAATGGGACGAGCAATGTTTGATGGCCTTGAAAAAGCGGTTGCTGATATGCGTCTCTTGATGCAGGAAGCGCGTGGCTAATGGCAATTCTAGGTTTAGGGACTGATATTGTTGAAATCGAGCGGATTGAAAAAGTTCTCTCTCGTAGCGGTGATGCTTTTGCTGAGCGAGTGTTATCAGCCTCTGAACTTGAACAATATTACCGTTTAAAGTTACGTGCTCGGTTTGTAGCAAAGCGATTTGCTGTTAAAGAAGCAGCGTCTAAAGCTTTGGGCACCGGCATTGCTTGTGGAGTGTCTTTTCAAGATTTTAGTGTCAGTAATGATGAACGCGGTAAGCCTTTAGTTACTTTTTCGGGTCAAGCATTAGTGTTGTTAACCGCAATGGGGGGCCAACATGTGCACCTGACGATTGCTGATGAACGGCGCTATGCTGTCGCCACTGTTATTATTGAACGTTAAACCAATGTTGATAGCGGTGATAAAAAAAACGCTAGCTGATAAAGCTAGCGTTTTTTTATAACTTTTATAACGATAGTGTAATGCCACTATGTGGTATTAATCAGTAATAGATTAACGGCGGTATTGCTTTGAAGCTTTAACCACATTATCCATTTCATCGATCAACTCAAGCAATTCAGGCTCAATATCTTCCATTATCGCATTGGCTTTTAATTCACTTTCAATAGTGTGGCAGAGGTATTTTAGCCGTGGTACGCCACTGTAAGCACAACTACCATGCAATTTATGGATTGAGGGCCACAGCTCAACAGCTTTACCATCTAGCGCTTCATTGACCAGTAATTCAACTTCTGGCATGTAATCAAGCAGCATCTGTAGCATATCTCGCGCCAAATCTTGTTTGCCAGCCGCTTGCTTTAGCGCTAATGACCAATCAAAACTAATGCTATTGTCGATAGCCTGTGGCGCGGGCTTATTCGCTTTGCTCGCTGCGGGGACTGTTAGTTGAGCGCCTGAATGGTGGCTTGGCGTGATCCACTTCGCCAGAATTTGTTGCAAAATATGCTCTTCAATTGGCTTGGTGAGGTAATCATCCATACCGGCATCAAGTAATCGCTCACGTTCACCAGCCATAGCATGAGCCGTAACCGCAATAATTGGCGTGGTATGGTTAAGCTGAGTTTTATGAATTTCTTGGCAAGCTGTTACGCCATCCATTTCAGGCATTTGAATATCCATAAAGATCAGATCAAACGCTTTTTGATGAGCATACTCAACCGCTTTTTTACCACCAGTTGCGGTAATTACTGTCTCAACTCGCTCGCCAAGTAAAGCTGAAATTAGTTTTAAGTTGGCTGGGTTATCATCGACCGCCATCACGGTTAATGGCTGCACCGGTTCTTGTGGTGGCGCTAACACCGCTAATTCTGGTTCGTTATTTTCATCATTGTTATCACACAGTGCTTCAAATAACTTTCGTGATGCAATCGGTTTACCAAGACAAAGTTCGACTCCAGTATTGGTGAGTTTTTCAGACAAAGCTAGCTCAGTAGTGGGTAAGCACACCAGTACTTTGTCGGCGATTTGCTCGGCTTTGAAAACCTGATCAAACAGTACTGACGTTGGTGGTTGTTCTGTTGGCGATAAACACAATAATGCAAAGTCATGATGTTCAACATCATCAGGCATGGTTGAACGGTAAGTAACATGGATACCGGCGTTAATCAGTCGCTGTTGCACCACTGAGGCTGCTTGCATATTAGGCTCAATCAGCAATAACTTTTTACCCATCAATGATGAGGTATCAATTAATTGTGATACTGGTAAATCGGTTTTATGCATGCGAATACTAAACCAGAAGGTTGAACCTTGATGGAGACGACTGGTTAAACTAACCTGCCCACCCATTTGACTGACCAGTTTTTGAGTGATTACAAGCCCTAAACCTGTGCCGCCATAACGACGTGATATGCTGGCATCAGCTTGGCTAAAGGCTTGGAATAATTGTGCTTGTTGACGCTCTGAGATACCAATACCGGTATCACGCACCATAAATTGCAGTTCAATATTATTATCATGCTCAGATTTAAGCTCAACCGAGACATCAATATTGCCAGTTTCAGTAAATTTAACCGCATTACCGATTAAGTTAGTGACAACTTGCTGAATACGCAGTGGATCACCAATTAAGCCTGGAGGAATACGGGTATCGATTTTAAGGGTTAATTCTAAGCCTTTCTCATGCGCACTTGGTGCTAATAAGCGCATCACATCATCAAGGGCATCGGTAAAATCAAACGGAATATTCTCCAGTAATAATTTTCCCGCTTCAAGTTTTGAGAAGTCCAAAATATCATTGATGATGGTAAGGAGATTATTGGCTGAATTTTCAATCGTCAGCAAATAATCTTGCTGATTGGTATTCAGCTTGGTTTTGAGCATTTGACGAGTAAAGCCAATTACACCGTTAAGTGGAGTCCGTAATTCGTGCGACATATTGGCCAAGAATTCAGATTTGACTCGGGCTGCTTCTTGAGCACGTTTTTTGGCGATATCTAACTCGACGTTTTGAATTTCAAGTTGCTCTAAGGTTTCGCGCAAATCAGACGTCGCCTGATCAATACTTTGCTGCATTTCAATATGGTATTCCGAGAGCGAGATTGCCATCGCATTGATACCGTTTTTAAGGGTATCAAGTTCACCTAATAATTGACCTTCGATACGAATATCAAGATGTCCGCGGCGAATTCTATCAACCACACTGATCATATGAGAAATCGGGCGAGTAACATCTTGCATTAATCGATATGCAAACAGCGACGATAAACTTAAGCCGAGTAAGAGCACCATTAAGGCGGTAAATACTTCTTGATATTGCTGTAATCGTAGTGAGCTTAAATCGAGCTCGATGGCAATATAGCCCAGAGGTTTTCCTAATGAGCTGGCACTGGTATTGGTTCCAAATTGGCCTTCAGTCAAAATGGGAGTGCGTAAAATGAGGGTATTATCACTGAGTTGGGTATCTAACAAGCGCGGAATGGGCTTATCGTCAGGATACATAAATGAGGCAAAATTACGATGAAAGTTAGAGGTCGCAAATATTTTATTGTGATCAGTAAATACCGCAATACTACGAATAATATCGGAATGCTTGCGATGGGTATAACCAATCAAACGTCGAATTGCCTCGCGATTTTTTTCGGTCATGCCATATTCTGCCGAAATTGCTAACGGCTCAATAATACTTGTTCCGGTCGAAATCAATTGATGTTCGAGATCTTGATAGCGGCTCATGGTAAAAAAAGCGCTTAATAACAAGCCGATTATCAGTGTAGGTGCTAATGTCAGGGTAAAGACCCTGGCACGAAGTCCATATTTGGTCATGGTTCTCTTAATTACAAGCAAGCGATTCTGTGGGAGAATTAGTACCTATCTATATTCCTAGTTTGATTAAACATAGGACTATGCAACAAATACTCAAAGTCTGAACGGTGAGCAAAACACTATGGCACGCTTTTTTAAGCCTCAAAAACGTAAAACTGACACCAAACATAAAGAAATTACTATTAATCGCTTAGATCACCATGGCGCTGGTATTGGTCATCTAAACGGTAAATCTGTCTTTGTGGATGGTTTACTTCCGACTGAAACCGCAGTGGTACAGTTAACGGAAGATAAAAAAAATTACGCTCGTGCTAGAGTGATTAAACGCCTTTCAGACAGTAATGCCCGTATTAAACCCCATTGTGCGATCTATGACCAGTGTGGTGGCTGTAATTTGCAGCATTTATCGCATCAAGGCCAAGTGATTGCTAAACAACAAGTGCTGAGTGAGTTAATGGCAAAGTTTGCAGTCATTGATCAAGCAAATTGCATTCAACAACCACCGATTATCAGTCAAGCTTGGCATTATCGTCGTTGTGCACGGGTTGCGGTTCGTGTTGAAAATAATGGCCAGTTACAGTTTGGCTTTCGTAAAAAGCAAAGCAATGACATTGTTGATGTTAGCACGTGTCCAGTATTGGCCCAGCCATTGAATGAGCTGTTACCGCCTTTACGTGAGCTATTAAACAGTTTAAAAGGCCGTCGATTTATTGGTCATATTGAATTGACGCATGCAGATAATGGCTGCGTGGTGCTAATTCGCCATCTTGCTCCTTTTAACGCCGACGATAGTGCGTTAATTCAAGCCTTTGCAGTCCAACATAATATCATGCTGTTTTTGGCGCCAGAAACCGATGAACTAATCCACAGTTATGGTGACCAACCTTATTATGAGATTGAAGGGCTGAAACTGACCTTTTCACCAAAAGACTTTATTCAGGTAAATGGTGATGTAAATCGTAATATGGTCGCTCAAGCTATCGAATGGCTCGATGTTCAGCCTCAAGATAGGGTGTTAGATTTATTCTGTGGTTTGGGTAACTTTAGCTTACCGATGGCTCAGGATGCTAAAGCTGTTGTCGGTGTTGAAGGCATTGATGAAATGGTGTTACGTGCCACAGACAATGCTCAAGCAAATACACTACACAATGCCACTTTTTATCAGGCTAATTTAGAACAAGATGTGACGAAATTAGTGTGGGCACAAGAGCAATTTGATAAAATTTTATTAGATCCTGCGCGTGCTGGGGCAGCAGGAGTGATGGAACATGTGGTTAAGCTTGCACCAAATAAAGTGGTGTATGTTTCATGTAACCCAGCCACATTGGCACGTGACAGCCAAGTATTATTGCAACAAGGTTATCAATTAGAGCGTCTTGGTATGTTGGATATGTTCCCTCATACCGGGCATTTAGAATCAATGGCACTGTTTGTGAAGGTTCAAAAAAAGCAGAAAAAATAGCAACAGCAATTACATTTATTGCCATTAAATAGTAAACAGGATAGAAACATGGTCGCAGTACGTGGAGCACATCTAAAAGAAGACACGGCATTTGAGCTCGCCTCATGGGTCGAAAGTTTACGTTTGGATGCAAAAACGTTTGGACGTTTAGAGGGAACTTACCTGCGTTGTCAGGAGCTCATTGTTGATCAGGAAAATGGTGCGCTATTGTTATGGCGTGGCCGTGAAATGGTTGAGATTCTGGTAACGCTAAGCATGGATACCGATACATTAATATCGGCAATGCTATATCCATTAGTTGAAGCGGGTTGTTATAGCCATGAACAAGTAAAAGAAGACTACAACGCCAATATTTTGCACTTGGTGCAAGGTGTTGAGCAAATGTGTGCCATTAGCCAGCTTAAATCGACCGCAGAAGAAGCGGCGCAATCAGCACAAGTTGATAGTATTCGACGAATGTTACTCTCAATGGTTGATGATTTCCGCTGTGTGGTTATCAAGCTTGCCGAGCGTATCTGCAACTTACGTGAAGTTAAAAATGAACCTGATGCTGTACGTCGCGTGGCGGCTCAAGAGTGTGCCAATATTTATGCACCGCTAGCTAATAGACTGGGTATTGGACAGTTGAAATGGGAAATTGAAGATTATGCTTTCCGTTATCAACATCCTGAAGTGTACAAACAAATAGCCAAACAGCTTTCAGAGCGCCGTATTGATCGTGAAGATTATATTACTCACTTTGTTGATGATTTATCTGATGCGATGCAAGCATCAAATATTCGTGCTGAAGTACAAGGCCGACCAAAACATATTTACAGTATTTGGCGCAAAATGCAGAAGAAGAGCTTAGAGTTTGATGAGCTTTTTGATGTGCGTGCGGTCCGTATTGTGGCGGAAGAGCTGCAAGACTGTTATGCCGCATTAGGAGTGGTACACACCAAATATCGTCATTTACCGAAAGAATTTGATGACTATGTTGCTAACCCTAAGCCTAACGGTTATCAATCTATCCATACGGTTGTGCTTGGTCCTGAAGGTAAAACCATTGAAATTCAGATTCGTACCAAGCAAATGCATGAAGAATCAGAGCTTGGTGTGGCCGCGCACTGGAAATACAAAGAAGGGCCTGCGGCCTCTGGTGGTGCTCAGTCTGCGTATGATGAAAAAATAAATTGGCTGCGTAAATTATTAGTATGGCAAGAAGAGATGTCAGATTCTGGTGAGATGCTAGATGAGCTTCGTAGCCAAGTGTTTGATGATCGTGTCTATGCCTTTACACCCAAAGGTGATGTAGTTGACTTGCCATCAAATGCGACGCCGCTAGATTTTGCTTACCATATTCACTCAGAAGTGGGACATCGCTGTATTGGTGCTAAAGTTGAAGGCCGAATTGTGCCGTTTACTTACCATTTGCAGATGGGTGATCAAGTTGAAATTATCACTCAAAAAGAACCTAATCCTTCTCGCGATTGGCTCAACCCGAATCAGGGGTTTGTGACCTCAAGTCGTGCTCGCGCAAAAGTAAATGCCTGGTTCCGTAAACAAGATCGCGATAAAAACATTATTGCAGGTAAAGAGATCCTTGAGGCTGAGCTTACGAAAATTAATGCGACCTTAAAAGATGCGCATGCTTATGCGAGTAAACGTTTTAATGTTAATTCGCCGGAAGAGTTATATGCGGGGATTGGCAGCGGTGATTTGCGTATTAACCAGATTATTAATCATATTAATGCGCTAATTAACAAACCAACCGCTGAAGAAGAAGATCAACAACTGCTAGATAAGTTGTCTGAGGCCAGTGATAAAGCCTCTCACAATAGCAAAAAACCACACCGTGATTCGGTGGTGGTCGAAGGGGTTGATAACCTAATGACCCATTTAGCGCGTTGTTGTCAGCCGATCCCTGGTGATGATATACAAGGCTTTGTCACTCAAGGACGTGGTATTTCCGTTCACCGTCATGATTGTGAGCAACTAGAAGAACTGCGTCACCATGCACCAGAACGTATTATTGATACGGTTTGGGGTGGTGGTTTTGTTGGTAACTATACTATTACGGTGCGAGTGACAGCTTCTGAGCGTAATGGCTTACTTAAAGAACTTACCAACACCTTAATGAATGAGAAAGTTAAAGTTGCTGGCATGAAGAGCCGAGTGGATTATAAAAAGCAAATGTCGATCATGGACTTTGAACTTGAGTTAACCGATTTAGATGTATTAAGTCGCGTATTAAGTCGTATTGAGCAAGTAAAAGATGTTGCTCAAGCTAAACGTTTATACGGCTAACGATGATAGGCAACATCAACCACAGAAATAGGTAGCTTCGGCTACCTATTTTTTTATATAAGGAAGACAATAATGACCAATAACACTGCTGTTGATATCGATAGTTTATTAACAATTATGGCCCAGTTGCGCGATCCCCAACAAGGTTGTCCATGGGACTTAAAACAAAATTTTGATTCAATCGTTCCTTATACCATTGAAGAAGCCTATGAAGTGGCCGATGCGATTGAGCAAAAAAACTGGGTAGATGTTAAAGAAGAACTTGGCGACTTATTATTTCAAGTGGTGTTTTATAGCCAATTAGCCCAAGAACAAGGCTTGTTTGATTTTAATGATGTGGTTGCTGGTATTAGTGACAAATTAACTCGTCGCCATCCACATGTTTTTGGTGCGGCTGAGTTTGCCGATGAAGCGGCAGTAAAGCAAAACTGGGAAGCAGAAAAAGCCAAAGAGCGCGCTGAAAAGGCACAAGATGATAGTTTGCTTGCCAATATTCCGTTGGCGTTACCAGCACTGACACGAGCCAATAAAATTCAGCAGCGTTGTGCTAGCCAAGGTTTTGATTGGGATACGTTAGGTCCGGTGGTTGAAAAAGTAAAAGAAGAGCTAGACGAAGTGATGGATGAGGTGATTCAAACGCCTCAACAGCAACATAAGATCGCGGAAGAAATGGGAGATTTACTGTTTTCAGTGGTAAATTTAAGCCGTCATCTTGATGTAAAACCAGAACATGCACTTCAACAAGCAAATAAAAAATTTGAGCGACGTTTTCGCCAAGTTGAAAAAAATGTGCTAGAACAAGATAAGTCTTTAGGCCAATGTTCACTAACTGAGCTAGATCTAGAGTGGAATAGAGTAAAGCAGCATGAATGTAAAAAATAACTATTCCCATTTAGAATTGTTATGCTATAAAAGTATATGAACTTAGCGGTCAAAAGTAGCGAAATGGGGTGAAAATGACGCGTAAATCACTTCCTTGATTTGAGACAAAAAAAATCTTAGGGGTGTGTGATAGTTTTCACGTTGTGGCGATAAATGGTGTCTGGTATACTAATTTCCCGTCCAGATACACTTTATCCTCTACACCAATCTTCCAGGTTTAACATGACAACGAATTATATTTTTGTTACGGGCGGAGTAGTATCCTCTCTAGGTAAAGGCATTGCTGCAGCATCTTTGGCAGCTATTCTAGAAGCACGTGGTCTTAATGTGACCATGATGAAATTAGACCCTTACATTAACGTTGATCCAGGCACAATGAGCCCTACTCAGCATGGTGAAGTATTCGTTACGGAAGACGGTGCAGAGACTGATCTTGATTTAGGTCACTACGAGCGCTTTATACGTACCAAAATGACTAAGCGTAATAACTTTACCGCTGGTCGCGTATACGCTGATGTTCTACGTAAAGAACGTCGTGGTGATTACCTAGGTGCAACGATTCAGGTTATTCCACATATCACTAACGAAATTAAAGATCGTGTGATTGCTGGTGCTGCAGGTCATGATATCGCGATTGTTGAAGTCGGCGGTACGGTAGGTGATATTGAATCACTACCATTTATGGAAGCTATTCGTCAGCTTGCAGTACAACAAGGTCGTGAAAACACCATGTTTATGCACTTGACGCTAGTACCTTACCTTGCTGCTGCGGGTGAAGTGAAAACTAAGCCAACACAACACTCAGTAAAAGAATTGCTTTCTATCGGTATTCAACCAGATATTTTGGTTTGCCGTAGTGATCGTGTTATTCCTGCCAACGAGCGCGCAAAGATTGCGTTGTTCTGTAACGTGCAAGAAAAAGCGGTTATCTCAATGAAAGATGTAGATTCAATCTACAAAATCCCACAGCTTATTAAGGCACAAGGCCTTGATGACTTAGTATGTAAGCGTTTTGGTATTACTGCACCAGAAGCTGATCTATCTGAGTGGGAACAAGTTATTTATGAAGAAGCTAACCCTACTGCTGAAGTAACTATCGGTATGGTTGGTAAGTACATTGAATTACCTGATGCTTATAAGTCAGTCAACGAAGCACTTAAACATGCTGGTTTGAAAAACCGTATTTCAGTACAAATTAAATACATCGATTCTCAAGATGTTGAGTCTAAAGGTACTGAAGTACTTGCAGGTCTAGACGCAATCTTAGTACCTGGTGGCTTTGGTCATCGTGGTATTGAAGGCAAGATTCTGACGGCTCAATATGCACGTGAAAACAAAATTCCTTATTTAGGTATTTGTTTAGGTATGCAAGTCGCGTTAATTGAATTTGCTCGTAACGTAGCAAACATGGCGGATGCACACTCAACAGAATTTAACGCTGAAACTAAACACCCAGTGGTTGGCTTGATCACTGAGTGGGTTGATGGCGATGGTAACGTAGAAGAGCGTACTGAAAAATCTGACCTTGGCGGTACAATGCGTCTTGGTTCTCAGTTATGTCATCTTCAAGATGGTTCAAAAGCACGTGAATTATACGCACAAGCGTCTATTCATGAGCGTCACCGTCACCGTTACGAAGTAAATAACAACTTGCTACCTAAGTTAGAGAAAGCTGGCCTGAAAGTATCAGGTCTGTCTGCTGACAAGAAGCTAGTTGAAATTATTGAAATTCCGAACCACCCTTGGTTCGTTGCTGCACAGTTCCACCCAGAATTTACTTCAACACCTCGTGATGGACACCCATTATTTGAAGGTTTTGTAAAAGCTGCGGGTGTACATCACCGCGGTGAATCTGATAAGTAAGGATTACTGATAGCTGTAGCAGTTATCGCTGCAGCTATTTTATTTAGCTTTTAATTTGAAGATAAAGCAGAGGAAACACAATGTCTAAGATCGTTAAAGTTCTAGCTCGTGAAATCATTGACTCACGTGGCAACCCAACAATTGAAGCTGAAGTTCACCTAGAAGGTGGTTTCGTTGGTATGGCTGCTGCACCGTCTGGTGCTTCTACGGGTTCTCGTGAAGCTCTTGAGCTTCGTGATGGCGATAAATCTCGTTTCCTAGGTAAAGGTGTTCTTAAAGCTGTTGCTGCTGCAAACGGTCCAATCGCTGAAGTACTAATGGGTAAAGACGCGACTGATCAAGCTGCAATCGACCAACTAATGATCGACCTTGACGGTACTGAAAACAAATCTAACTTTGGTGCTAACGCAATCCTAGCTGTTTCTCTAGCTAACGCAAAAGCAGCTGCTGCATCTAAAGGCATGCCTTTATACGAGCACATTGCTGAGCTAAACGGTACAGCTGGTCAATTCTCTATGCCTCTACCTATGATGAACATCATCAACGGTGGTGAGCACGCAGATAACACTGTTGATATTCAAGAGTTCATGATTCAGCCAGTAGGTGCTAAGTCACTTCGTGAAGCTGTACGTATGGGTTCTGAAGTATTCCACAGCCTAGCGAAAGTTCTTAAGTCTAAGGGCATGAGCACAGCTGTAGGTGACGAAGGTGGTTTCGCACCAAACCTTGAGTCAAACGAAGCTGCTCTTAAAGCAATTCAAGAAGCTGTTGAAGCTGCAGGTTACGAGCTAGGTACTGATATTACTCTAGCTATGGACTGTGCTGCTTCTGAGTTCTACAACAAAGAACAAGGCATCTACGACCTTAAAGGTGAAGGTAAGCAATTTACTTCAGAAGAGTTTAACTACTTCCTGAAAGATCTTACTGAGAAGTTCCCAGCTATCGTTTCTATCGAAGATGGTCTAGACGAATCAGATTGGGCTGGCTTCAAGCACCAAACTGAACTACTAGGTGACAAGATTCAACTAGTAGGTGACGATCTATTCGTTACAAACACTAAGATCTTCGCAGAAGGTATTGAGAAAGGTATCACTAACTCAATCCTAATCAAGCTTAACCAAATCGGTTCTCTAACTGAAACTCTAGCTGCTATCAAGATGGCTAAAGACGCTGGTTACACTGCTGTTATCTCTCACCGTTCAGGCGAGACAGAAGACGCAACTATCGCTGATCTAGCGGTAGGTACAGCTGCAGGTCAAATCAAGACTGGTTCTATGAGCCGTTCTGACCGTGTTGCTAAGTACAACCAACTTATCCGTATCGAAGAAGCACTAGGTGAGCGTGCTGTTTTCAACGGTCTTAAAGAAGTTAAAGGCCAAGCTTAATTTTTAAGCCTATTATTGAGCTTGCTCAATTAGCCTAAATCAAACCGTCTCTTAGGAGGCGGTTTTTTTTTAAGTAAAAAAATGACTGTGCTACAAATATCGCTTAATAAATGATTTTTGGTTGATTTATCAGCAAAAATGACACGCAGCTAGCACTGGAACAACTCAATAGCCATAATAGTGGTCACAATAAGCCGATTATGGGATTATTACCTTGCCGTAGCATCTATTCCAATAATTCACCGAGTGGTTGATTGGAATGTATATTGTTGGCATTAACATTTGCGCTGATTTTAAAGGGGAACCATGCGTCTGTTTATCATTATCTTGCTAGTGGTTTTAGCATGGCTGCAGTACGATTTTTGGGATGGTAAAAACGGTATGAATGAATATACCGCAGTAAAAGAAAGTGTTGCCCTTCAACAAGCGGCAAATACTGAATTACAACAACGAAACCAACAAATGTACGCAGAAATTAAAGATCTTCATGGTGGTAAAGAAGCAGTAGAAGAACGTGCGCGTAATGATTTAGGCTTAATCAAGCCCGGTGAAACCTTTGTTCGCATTTTGGGTGATAATAATTAATTGGTCGCGTTTTCTGTTGTGAGTAATAAGTCTAATGATGACTGAAGAATTTATTGCCGTAGTACCCGCGGCTGGCGTCGGTAGTCGTATGGCGGCTGATCGTCCCAAGCAATACCTTCATATTGCAGGTAAAACAATTTTAGAACATACCGTGGATCGGTTATTGAGCTTAACGGAAATTACGCGGGTTGTGATTGCCATTAGTGCTGATGATCCTTATTTTCCACTGTTACCGTTAGCCACAGATCCGCGTATTATTGTGGTTGATGGTGGTGCTGAACGTGCAGACTCAGTGTTTGCAGGCTTAGCTGCGATTGAGAATGATAATGCATGGGTATTAGTGCATGATGCGGCGCGTCCTTGTGTGCGTCAAGCTGACCTACGGGCATTGATCACCGCGGCGATCAGCAGTGACTGCGGTGCGATTTTAGCTACGCCAGTACGTGATACTATGAAGCGTGGGCTCCATCACTCAACGCCGCCTCAGATCAGCCATACGGTCGATCGCGATAACTTATGGCATGCGCTGACACCACAAATGTTTCGCGTCGGGTTATTACGTCAATCGTTAACCTCGGCATTAGCGCAAGGCGCAACCATAACCGATGAAGCCTCGGCATTAGAGTTTTGTGGCTATACGCCACTGCTTGTTACCGGACGCAGCGATAATCTCAAAGTGACCCAGCCAGAAGATTTAGCCTTGGCTGAGTTTTATTTACAACTTTTATTAAAGGAACAACCTTAATGCGTATTGGTCATGGGTTTGACGTGCATAAATTTGGTGGCGCCGGTCCGGTTATTATTGGTGGTGTTGCAGTTCCTTATGAGCAAGGATTAATCGCCCATTCTGATGGTGATGTTGCTTTGCATGCAGTCTGCGATGCGCTATTAGGTGCGATTGGCGCTGGTGATATTGGCCGCCATTTTCCTGATACTGACGCTGAGTGGGCAGGTGCTGATAGTCGCTTTTTGCTGCGTGATGTTTATAACAAAGTCAAAGCTGCAGGTTATTGTCTAGGTAATGTTGATGTGACGATTATTGCTCAAGCACCTAAGATGGCACCGCATATTGAAGCAATGTGCCAAGCTATCGCTGAAGATCTCGACACCGATATTACTAATGTTAATGTTAAAGCAACCACTTCTGAACGTTTAGGTTTTACTGGACGTAAAGAAGGTATTGCTTGTGAAGCCGTTGTTTTAATTAAAAAGGTATAACCCCACCATGTCGACAAATAACACCTCAGCTAACGTAATGGATTGTTTTAAGTGGTTGCATGAACAACCAACTTGCCAAGGAAGCATTAAGACAAACCCACAAGATTTTATCGTTAACGAGCAGCTAGGTTTTAGCTTTAGTGGTGCTGGTGAGCACTTGATGGTTAAAATTCGCAAAACTGGCGAGAACACTAAATACGTCGTTAATGAATTAGCTAAAGCGTGTGGCGTGAAATCACGTGATGTCAGCTGGGCAGGCCTTAAAGATCGCCATGCAGTAACCGAGCAGTGGATCAGTGTGCATTTGCCGGGTAAAGCCGATCCTGATCTAAGCCAATTTGAAGCTGAGCATCCAGGGATTGAAGTGCTTGAGATGACGCGTCATGACAAAAAATTACGTCCTGGTGATCTGCAAGGTAACTGGTTCCAATTACGTTTAACTGATTTAGATCAGCCGCAAGCATTAGCTGAGCGTTTAGAGCTTGTTAAGCAACAAGGTGTGGCGAACTATTTTGGTGAACAACGTTTTGGTCATGGTGGTAATAACGTCATTAAAGCGCGTGCTTGGGGGAATAATGAGTTCCGTGTGCGTGATAAGAGTAAGCGCAGTTTTTACTTATCTGCTGCACGTTCATGGATGTTTAACCAAGTATTGTCAGCTCGTATCGAACAAAACCTCACCCGTAAAATTATGTTAGGTGATAGCCTACAAGCGGCGGGTGATGAACGTACGTTTATTGCAGAAACAATTACACCTGAATTACAGCAGCAAGTTATGCAAGGTGAAGTGGCAATTACCGGTCCATTATTGGGCGATAATGCCTTACCGACAACAGCAGATGCAGAGGCATTTGAACTGGCGATTGTGGAGCAAGAGCCAGCGTTAGTGGCACTCGTTCGTGATAATCGTATGCGTCATGATCGTCGCCCATTATTATTATTGCCACAGAATATGCAATGGCAGTTTGATGATAACGGTGTGATCCTTTCTTTTGCTTTACCTGCTGGCAGTTTTGCGACTTCGGTTGTGCGTGAGTTGATCATGCCGCTAGAATCACAAGGTATGAATGATGAGAATACTGATCAGCAATGATGATGGTATTTTTGCTGAGGGAATAAATACGTTAGCCCAAGTCTTAGCTGACTTGGGTGAGGTCATCGTTGTAGCGCCTGATCGTAATCGATCTGGCGCATCCAATTCATTAACGATTGATTATCCACTGCGTATTCGTCAGCAAAGTAATAATAAAGTTGCAGTGCAAGGCACACCCGTTGATTGTGTTCACTTTGCACTGACTGAATGGTTGAATGAGCGACCAGATATTGTTGTGACTGGCATTAATCATGGTGCCAATCTTGGCGATGATGTGTTGTATTCTGGTACTGTTGCTGCTGCGACGGAGGGCTACTTTTTAGGTGTCCCAGCGATTGCAGTGTCATTAGTGGGCGATAAGCACTTTGATACCGCCGCTCAAGTGGTAAAAGTATTGATTGAAAAAATGATCAACCAGCCATTAGCCACTCAAAAAATAATTAATGTTAATGTTCCCGATGTGCCATTTGAGCAATTAAAGGGGTGGGAAATAACCCGTTTAGGTGCTCGACATCGTGCTGTCAGTATGATCAAAAAAACCGATCCTCGAGGTAATCCCTTGTATTGGTTAGGTCCTCCTGGTGAAACACAAGATGCGGCGGCAGGAACCGATTTTTTTGCGATTGAACACGGAGCAGTATCGATTACTCCGTTGCAAGTCGACCTGACTGCGCATGATGCCATAGCTGGGTTAGAAAGCTGGATGCATGTTGTGGAGATCCGATAACTATGCGTTATCAGAGACAAGTTGATAATTTAATTGCACTATTAACTCAAAGAGGCATTACAGATCAACGGGTGTTGCGCGCGATTGCAGCGATACCACGTCATTTTTTTGTTGATGAAGCATTTTCTTATCAAGCATATGAGAATAATGCGCTGCCTATCGGTAGTGGTCAGACAATTTCACAACCCTATATTGTTGCTAAAATGACGTCGCTATTAGCACTGACACCGCAATCGTCGGTGTTAGAAATTGGTACCGGTTCTGGTTATCAAGCATCAGTGTTAGCACAATTAGTTGATCATGTTTATTCTGTAGAGCGAATTAAAGGCCTGCAATGGCAAGCGAAACGACGCTTTAAGCAGTTAGAATTGTATAATATTTCAACCAAACATGGTGATGGATGGCAGGGCTGGGAAAGTAAAGGCCCATTTGATGCTATTATTGTCACCGCCGCGCCAAGTGAGGTTCCCCAGAGCCTAAAAGATCAACTTGCCGATGGCGGTCGCTTGATATTGCCCGTAGGTTATTCTGAACAAGTGTTAAAATTGATTGTTCGCAGTGGCGATCAGTTTATTGAAACGGATATCGAACCGGTTAAATTTGTGCCGTTAGTGGCTGGAGATTTGGCGTAAACCATGAGTATTGAACGTATGATAAAAAAAATAATTCAACCTTCTTTGCTAGCAGTAAGCTGTGTAGCTCTGCTGTCGGCATGTAGTAGTCATACGCCAGCTCCTGTTTCAAATCTTGCTAAAGATTATTCACAATTACAGCGTGGTAGCTTTCACGGCCGTTATTACACCGTTCAAAAGGGTGATACGTTATATTTTATCTCTTACATGACCGATCGAGATGTAAAAGATATCGTCAAGTTAAACCGCTTACCTCGTCCTTATACTATTTATCCAGGGCAAAAGTTAGCGATTCCAGTTGCAGATAGTCACGTAGCGACTGCTTCACGTAATGATAATGTGGTTATAACTCCGCTGGTTGCGCCATCAACAACCAAAACGGTGACCCATACCGTAACTAAACCTGTTGCTGTTAAACCGGCTGTGCAAAAAACAACCAACAAACCAGTTGCGAAGCCGAAAGCAAAAGAGTACTCTGGAAATTCAAAAGTTAACAAACCTGTAACAACTAAGCCGGTAGCCAAAGCGCCAACCAAGCCTGTTGCTAAACCAACAGTACATGTTTCAAGTTCAGGCTGGGCTTGGCCAGTAAAAGGCAAAATTATTGCAGGGTTCTCTAGTGCAGATAATGGCAACAAAGGTATCGATATTACTGCCGCTCGCGGTACACCAATTCGAGCCACAGCCGCAGGTAAAGTGGTATACGCCGGCGATGCATTACGAGGATACGGTAACTTAGTGATCATCAAGCACAGTGAAGATTATCTCAGTGCCTATGCTCATAACGATAAAATATTAGTCAAAGAACAGCAGTCAGTTAAAGCTGGCCAGGAAATCGCTACTATGGGTAGTTCTGGTGCGTCTAGTGTTAGGTTGCACTTTGAGATTCGTTATAAAGGTAAGTCAGTTGATCCAATGCGCTTTCTTCCCAAGTAGCAAGCCATAATAAAAATAGAGAGAAACGTACAAATTAGAGATGACATCATGAAGTTGTAATGTCTTTAACTCGCCATCTGGGAGGCGCTATGAGTAGAAGCAGCACAGCCAAAAAACTTGAATCATTGACATTAGATGACAGCATTGAGCTTAATAGTTTAGTGGTGCCAACTGATAATAATTCTGATACGTCAACATCAAATGACGATGTTGATATCTCCAAATATGAGACCAACGCTAAAGCGCTTGATGCAACACAGCTTTATCTAGGTGAGATTGGATATTCTCCTTTGCTTACTGCTGAAGAAGAAGTGTTGTATGCCCGTCGTGCACTGCGTGGTGATGAAGTGTCACGAAAACGAATGATTGAAAGTAATCTTCGATTAGTGGTCAAAATATCACGTCGCTATAGTAATCGTGGTTTAGCGTTACTTGATCTGGTTGAAGAAGGTAATCTTGGGCTTATTCGTGCGGTTGAGAAATTTGACCCTGAACGCGGCTTTCGTTTTTCAACCTACGCAACGTGGTGGATCCGTCAAACCATTGAACGGGCGATCATGAATCAAACCCGTACCATTCGTTTACCTATTCACGTAGTGAAAGAGCTTAATGTCTATTTACGTACTGCACGTGAACTGGCGCAAAAGCTTGATCATGAGCCAACAGCTGAAGATATCGCACTGCAACTTGAAAAGTCGGTTGATGATGTAAACCGCATGCTGCGCCTTAATGAGCGTGTGAGTTCGGTTGATAATCCTATCGGTGGTGATTCTGATAAAGCGCTATTAGACATTATTCCTGATGAAAAAGGCGGTAGCCCTGAAACATCGACTCAAGATGATGACATTAAAAATTCGATTGTTCATTGGTTACAAGATCTGAACCCGAAACAGCGTGAAGTATTAGCACGTCGATTTGGATTATTAGGTTATGAAGCATCAACATTAGAAGATGTTGGTCGAGAAATTGGCTTAACTCGTGAGCGTGTTCGCCAGATTCAAGTCGAAGGTCTACGTCGTTTACGCGACATGCTAACCCACCAAGGGTTAAGTATTGAGTCCTTATTTAATCAAGAAGTTTAACCAAGAAGTATCATTAATAACTGCTACGTTGAATATCAATGCGCACGGTCCTTTTGAATCTACTTTTACGTGAGCAAATATTACAGCCAATAAAAAGGACGCTTGAGCGTCCTTTTTTTATGTACTTTAAATGCAGTATCAGTATGTGTTGTTAGCGATTAGTGTACTAACGCTTTAAGGCGATACAGTTCATCTAATGCTTGACGAGGGGTTAACTCATCAGGGTTAACATTTGCTAGTGCTTCTTCGACTTCACTTGGCTCAGGGATCAAGCTTAGCTGATGTTCCTCTCGTGGCGGTTGTCCTGCAACAATCGGCTGTTGAGCTTGTTGATGACCAAGCGCCTCTAACTGCTTAAGTTTAATTTTAGCACGTTTAATAACTGCTTTTGGTACTCCAGCAAGACTTGCAACGGCTAGACCGTATGACTTACTAGCCGCACCATCTTGAACACTATGCATAAAGGCAATATTGTCGCCGTGTTCAACCGCATCAAGATGGACATTTGCCAATCCTGAGAGCAGTGATGGCAGTTCAGTTAATTCAAAGTAGTGGGTCGCAAACAATGTCATTGCGGCAATTTTATCTGCTAGCCATTCAGCACTTGCCCATGCCAGAGATAAACCATCATAGGTACTGGTACCACGGCCAATTTCATCCATTAGCACTAAGCTATGTTTAGTTGCATTGTGAAGAATATTGGCTGTTTCGGTCATTTCAACCATAAAGGTTGAACGACCAGATGCGAGATCATCAGAAGCACCAATACGGGTAAAGATACGATCTAGCGGACCGATTGTTACCGCCTCAGCCGGTACAAATGAACCTACATGTGCCAATAATGCAATCAAGGCCGTTTGGCGCATATAAGTTGATTTACCGCCCATGTTAGGACCAGTAATGATCAGCATGCGACGATCTTGGTGCAAAGCGATTGGGTTAGCAATAAACGGTTCACTCAACACTTGCTCAACCACAGGATGACGACCAGCGGTAATATTAATGCCTGTGGTAGTGGTTAATTGTGGACGACAGTAGTTGAGGCTATCAGCACGCTCGGCTAGGTTAGTTAGAACATCTAATTCAGATAATGCACTTGCTGCTAGTTGTAACCGTTCTAAATGCGGCAGCAGCTGATCAAATAACTCATCCCAGAGTTTTTTCTCAAGCGCTAATGCTTTTGATTTTGAATTGAGTACTTTATCTTCGTGCTCTTTTAATTCAGGAATAATATAGCGTTCGGCATTTTTTAGGGTTTGACGACGAATATAGTGATCAGGCACTAAATGACTTTGACCACGACTGACTTGAATAAAGAAACCATGAACCTGATTAAAGCCAACTTTAAGGCTATCAATGTCATGACGTTCACGTTCACGATTTTCAAGATCGGTTAAATATTGTTTAGCGCCATCAGCTAAATCTCGCCACTCATCGAGTTCAGCATTATATCCCGGTGCGAGTACGCCACCATCACGAATAATCACTGGTGGATTTTCAATAATAGCGTGTTCTAGTAATTGGCACAGATCATCCATTGGCGCAGCATTCTGGGCTAATTCAGCAATTCGATCTTGGGGAATTTCAGCTAATAATTGCGCCAGTTCTGGCAAATATTGCATCGCGGTACGCATACGGGCTAAATCGCGCGGGCGGGCTGAACGTAATGCGAGTCGTGCAAGAATACGTTCTAGATCGCCCATATGACGTAATACGATGGCGGTATCAACAAACATGCCGCTATCTTTAAAAGCTTCAATGGCATTTAAGCGACCATTAAGTTGATGTTGATCGCGAATTGGCTGGTGAAGCCAACGTTTAAGTAAACGGCTGCCCATCGGGGTCGCGGTGTGATCCAATACCGATGCTAAGGTGTTATCAAAGCCACCGGCTAGATTTTGGGTTAATTCTAAATTACGTCGTGTCGCTGCATCTAAAATAACCGCATGATCTTGGGTATCTAAAGTGATCGCACGAATATGAGGTAGAGCAGTACGTTGAGTATCTTTGACATATTGCATCAAACACCCAGCAGCACATAAACCAAGATTGGCTTTTTCAACCCCAAACCCGACTAAGTCTCGAGTACCAAATTGTAATGTTAGTTGTTGGCGCGCGGTTTCAAGTTCAAATTCCCAAATAGGGCGACGACGTTTGCCTTTAAACGGTTCAACTAAATGTAAATAGGTAAAATCTTCAGGGTAGAGTAATTCCGCAGGGCTAGTTCGTTGCAGTTCTGCCTGCATTTCTTCTTCAGTCGTAGGTTCAGTTAACATGAAACGACCAGAGGTAATATCAAGCGTTGCATAGCCAAATTTATTATTAGCTGTATAGATTGCCGCAATTAAATTATCGCGACGTTCATTAAGCAGCGCCTCATCACTAACAGTACCTGGAGTGATGATACGTACAACTTTACGTTCAACAGGGCCTTTGCTGGCAGCGGGATCACCGATCTGTTCACAGATAGCAACAGATACCCCTTGTTGAACTAATTTAGCCAGATATCCTTCAGCGGCATGGTGAGGAATACCTGCCATCGGAATCGGTTCGCCGTTGGTCGCGCCACGCTTTGTCAGAGAGATATCAAGTAGTTGTGAAGCTCGCTTGGCATCATCAAAAAACATCTCATAGAAATCGCCCATGCGGTAAAACAATAAAATATCAGGGTTTTCAGCTTTGATCCGAAGGAACTGCTGCATCATAGGAGTATGTTTTTCTAAGCCTTTTATCGTCACGATATTGCCTACTCTTGCTGGTTCAACGTCGGCCACTTAAGGTAGCTCGACCAATTAAATAATGAAGCTTAAGGATACGTGAATCAGTGGATCGGGCAAAGTAACCATTAGAGTTTTTTTATCATCTTTGCAATGGTCGTTAACAGGCGTAAAGTTAATGCTGAACGCTCAATATGTTAAATACCGTAATAGGTAACCCGCTTGGAGGCACCAATGATAAATATTGAACAATTAGCTGCTGAACTTGGTCAGGTATTAACGACCAAAAAATGGGTCGCAACCGCGGCAGAGTCATGTACTGGAGGTGGCGTTTCGTTTGCTATTACCGATATTCCTGGAAGCTCAACCTGGTTTAATCGTGCTTTTATTACTTATAGCAATGAAGCTAAGCAACAAATGTTAAGTGTTACCGAGCAAGCACTGATTGAGTTTGGTGCTGTCAGTGAGGCGGTGGTATTTGAAATGGCATGTGGTGCTTTAGCCGCTTCTCGAGCAGATATAAGTGTTGCTATCAGTGGTATTGCTGGCCCTGATGGTGGCACTGAAGAAAAACCGGTTGGTACAGTATGGTTTGCTTGGGCTGATGCGACAGGATGGCAACAAACACGCTGCTGTTTATTTAATGGTTCACGCCAAGAAGTGAGACAACAAGCGATTGCTGAAGCGTTGTCTGGATTGATTGAACGGGTAAAGCAAGTAATAGCCCAGTAACATCACTCTTAAAAAATTGTATTTAACAAAAAAAATTAAACCAGAACTAGACACTGTATGAATAGACAGTATACTAAGTCTCATACCCAGATCAGTCACTTTATTTTAGCATCCGTTGGAGAGTCAAATGGACGACAACAAGCAGAAGGCTCTTGCCGCAGCGTTAGGCCAGATTGAGAAACAGTTCGGTAAAGGTTCAATCATGAAATTGGGCGATAACCGTACTATGGATATCGAAACCGTTTCAACGGGTTCATTATCACTTGATATTGCATTAGGTGCTGGTGGCTTACCAATGGGACGTATCGTAGAAATCTACGGTCCTGAATCATCAGGTAAAACAACCCTAACCTTAGAAACGATTGCAGCGGCTCAAAAGGCAGGTAAGACGTGTGCATTTATCGATGCAGAACACGCCCTCGATCCAATTTATGCTGAAAAGCTAGGTGTTGATATTAATCAGCTTCTTGTTTCTCAACCTGATACTGGTGAGCAAGCATTAGAAATCGTTGATGCACTAGCACGCTCAGGTGCTGTTGACCTAATTGTTGTCGATTCGGTTGCTGCTTTAACACCAAAAGCTGAAATTGAAGGCGAAATGGGTGACTCTCATATGGGTCTGCAAGCGCGTATGCTGTCGCAAGCAATGCGTAAGTTAACCGGTAACCTTAAACAGTCTAACTGTATGTGTATCTTCATCAACCAAATCCGTATGAAAATTGGTGTGATGTTTGGTAACCCAGAAACTACGACTGGTGGTAATGCGTTGAAGTTCTATGCTTCTGTTCGTCTTGATATTCGTCGTACTGGCGCAATTAAAGATGGCGATGAAGTGGTAGGTAACGAAACCCGTATTAAGGTTGTTAAAAATAAAATTGCAGCACCATTTAAGCAAGCTGAAACACAAATTCTTTATGGTCAAGGTTTTAACCGTTTAGGTGAGCTGATTGATCTTGGTGTTAAACACAAGTTTGTCGACAAAGCTGGTGCTTGGTATAGCTACAATGGCGATAAAATTGGTCAAGGTAAGGCTAACTCTACCAAGTACCTTGCTGAACACCCAGAGCTAGCAGCAGAACTAGATAAAAAGTTACGTGATTTACTATTAAGCCCAGCAGTTGAATCAGAACAAAAAGACAGTGAGACATCTGTTGCTGAAGACGATGATGCTTTTTAATTAAACGCATTAGCCTTGTTGGCTCAAACAATACATGCTTTAACCCAGCCTTGTGCTGGGTTTTTTTATGGCACTTGTTCTGTAATGATTGTATTCATTAACTTTAATTCGCAAACTTAGGCTATTTTCTGCTTTAATATGCTAACTAAAGGTTTTCGCTTTATATTTTTTATTCAATTGAGTTATCGATTTCATTAAGTAGGCATATTTATAATGAAAGAGCACGTGTCATGGATACGTTGGGTTGGGCAAACCATTCGACGATTTACCAAGTGGCTTTACACTCTGCGCCATATTTTTGTGGCTTTGTTTGTTTTAGGTAATAGCGGGCTTATTTTCCATACAATTTACGGCTTACCGATTAACCTACTGACATTATTTAATGTTCGAAACTACGCCCAAATTAACGTCAGTTTTTTAACTAACGCACCTTACTTTATGTTAGGGGTGTTTATCGTTATGAGTTCGGTGGGACTTTTTTTTAGAGCGCGAATTTCATGGATGATCAGTTTTACATTAATGCTGATCAATATTTTTTATACCGCGCATATTCATCCTCAGCAAACCCACAATATTCATTACGGTATCGCGTCATTAATTCTATTATTTATGGTGCGGAAATATTTCTCTAAAAGCAGTGTTGCTGCCGGTAGTATTTTTGCGTTAATTAGTGTGATCACTTTATTATTAACTTCTACTTATGGCGCATTGTATTTTGGAGACGGATTTAATCCCAAAATCACCAGTTTATTGACCGCGTTTTACTATGCGATAGAAACCATGTCGACAGTAGGATATGGCGATATCGTACCGGTTACAGAGCCGGCTCGATTGTTTACTATTTCGGTCATTGTGTCCGGTATTACAGTGTTTGCCACATCGGCAACGTCAGTCTTAGGCCCTGTTGTTCATAGTGGTTTTGAACGACTTGTTAAAGGTAATAGCAAAAAAATGGATCGTACTAATCACTTTATTATTTGTGGCTTATCAAGCCTTGGTATTAATACCATTAAACAGCTCACAGAGCGTAAACAGCCAATTACAATTATTGTTTCACCCCGAATACAGCAAGTCGCAAAAGATCAATTAGAAGGGTTAGATGTGGTTGTTGGTGATTACAGCGATGGCGCTATTTTAACTCAAGCTGGGGTGATGAATGCCAAGGCAGTATTGGCATTGAGTGATGATGATGCTGATAACGCGTTTATTGTATTATCAGCGATTGAATTAGCCAGCTCTGCGCGCACCGTGGCATTGGTTAACGAAAGTAAAAATATCAATAAAGTGAAAAGTGTTAATCCTGACATTGTGATTTCACCGCAGCAGTTTGCGAGTGATATTCTAGCGCGGGTATTAAATGGTGAAAGTATCGATAGCGATTCAATTGTGGCGTCACTACTGCATTCGGTACAAGGATTGTCAGATAACGAAATTAATAAATAATCGTTAATTTATCGCCATTAGCAGCGTGAGTTCATATGTTATATGAATGGTTTACCGAGGGAGTGAGTTTGTCGGTAGCATACTAACGGCGATTATTTGATACATTTTGCCACATATCATTTCCCGTAATAGCTACCGTTGTTTTACAATAGCCCCCAAAAAATTTATCTTAGCTTTATTACTAGACGGTGACTGTTGATTGAGCCTTATATTTAAAGGTCTAAACGGTCACCGAAGAAAATCGCCAGCGGGTGTTTTTCTGTCCTTCTATTTCAAGCATTAATTCAGGATTTGCCAATGTACATGAGCACTGATGAGATTCGCCGCGCGTATCTTGCGTTTTTCGAGAGCAAAGGCCACCAGATCGTGGAAAGCTCATCTCTAGTTCCTGCGAATGACCCAACGTTGTTATTCACTAACGCAGGTATGAACCAATTTAAAGATACATTCCTTGGTCTTGAGAAGCGTAACTATACACGTGCGACAAGCGCTCAGCGTTGTGTTCGTGCGGGTGGTAAACATAACGACCTTGAAAATGTAGGTTTTACAGCGCGTCACCATACTTTCTTTGAAATGCTAGGTAACTTCAGCTTTGGTGATTACTTTAAGCATGACGCGATTGGTTATGCGTGGGAGTTTCTAACCAAAGAGCTTAAGCTTCCTGAAGATCGTTTAGTTGTTACTATCTATGAAAGTGATGACGAAGCATTTGAAATCTGGAATAAAGAAATTGGTATTCCAGCTGATCGTATCGTACGTATCGGTGATAACAAAGGCGCACCATTTGCTTCTGATAACTTCTGGCAAATGGGTGACACCGGTCCTTGTGGTCCTTGTACTGAAATTTTCTACGATCACGGCGATCACATCTGGGGTGGCCGTCCTGGCACGCCAGAAGAAGATGGTGACCGCTTCATTGAGATCTGGAATAACGTATTTATGCAGTTCAACCGTCAAGCTGACGGCACAATGGAACCACTACCTAAGCCATCTGTAGATACAGGCATGGGTATTGAGCGTATTGCCGCAATTATGCAAGGCGTACACTCAAACTATGAAATCGATATTTTCCAAACTCTAATTAAAGAAGCTGCTGCTGTTATTGGTTATGACGATCTGTCTAATCAATCACTACGTGTTGTCGCTGACCATATTCGTTCGTGTGCATTCTTGATTGCTGATGGTGTTATGCCATCAAACGAAGGCCGTGGTTACGTATTACGTCGTATTATTCGTCGTGCAGTACGTCACGGTAACAAGTTAGGCGCACAAGGTGTGTTCTTCTACAAACTTGTGGGTCCATTAGCTGAAATCATGGGTACTGCAGGTGTTGAGCTTAAAGCACAACAAGAGCTAGTAGAGAAAGTACTTAAGATTGAAGAAGACAACTTCAGCCGCACACTTGAGCGTGGCCTAACAATTCTTAATGAAGCACTGGATAACATCGACGGTAATGTACTTGACGGTGAAACAGTATTTAAGCTTTACGATACTTACGGTTTCCCTGCTGACTTAACGAACGATGTTGCGCGTGAGCGTGGTTTCTCAATCGATGAAGATGGTTTTGAAACGGCAATGGAAGCTCAACGTCAACGTGCTCGTGACGCTGGCAACTTTGGTGTTGATTACAATGACGCAATCAAAGTTGATGCTGAAACGACGTTCTGTGGTTACAGCGCAACAGATGGTGAAGGTGTTGTTGTCGCACTATACCGTGACGGTAATGCTGTAGATACCATCAATGCTGGTGACAATGCATTAGTTGTATTATCAAATACACCATTTTATGCAGAGTCAGGCGGCCAATGTGGTGATAGCGGTTTATTAACGGCTGAAGGCGTTGTATTTAACGTTGCAGATACGCAAAAGTTTGGTGCGGCAACTGGCCATAAAGGTCAATTAGTTGAAGGTTCACTAACTGTGGGTCAACAGCTAACAGCTGCGGTTGATTCAGAGCGTCGTCAAGCTATTAGCTTAAACCACTCAGCAACTCACTTAATGCACGCAGCGCTACGCACTATTTTGGGCGATCATGTTGCTCAGAAAGGCTCATTAGTAAAAGCTGACGGCCTGCGTTTTGACTTCTCAAATCTAGAAGCGGTTAAACCTGAGCAGTTACGTGCTGTTGAGGATATGGTAAACGAGCAAATTCGTGCAAACCATAGCATTGATACTAACATCATGGACATTGAAGCTGCGAAAGCAAAAGGCGCAATGGCGTTGTTTGGTGAGAAGTACGATGATGAAGTACGCGTACTAAGCATGGGTGATTTCTCGACTGAGCTTTGTGGTGGTGTTCACGCTAACCGTACTGGTGATATCGGTCTGTTTAAGATTGTTTCTGAAAGTGGTATCGCTGCAGGTATTCGTCGTATCGAAGCGGTAACTGGCGCAGGTGCGATTGCAGCTATGCATGATGAAGATATGATGCTAGCGAAAACAGCGCGTTTAGTGAAATCTGATGTCGCTTCAGTGGTTAGCAAAGTTGATGCGTTAGTATCACATAGCAAACAGCTAGAAAAAGAAATTCAACAATTAAAAGACAAGTTAGCCGCGCAAGAAGGCGCAAGCTTGATCAATAAAGCCCAACAAATTAATGGTGTTAAGGTATTAATTGCTCAACTTGACGGTGCTGATAACAAAGCATTACGCGGCATGGTTGATGAATTAAAAAATCAACTAGGCAGTGGTGTTGTGTTATTAGGTAACGTTAGCGAAGGTAAAGTGGGCCTTATTGCTGGTGTTACTAAAGATTTAATTGGCAAAGTAAAAGCAGGTGAGCTAGTTAACTTGGTGGCATTACAAGTTGGTGGTAAAGGTGGTGGCCGTCCTGATATGGCACAAGCGGGTGGTACTGACGCAGCAGCATTGCCTGCAGCATTAGACACTGTTGCACCATGGCTTGCTGAAAAACTGTAATCACTGGAGATCTAATGTGGCACTATTAGTGCAAAAATTTGGTGGCACATCGGTCGGCAGTATTGAGCGAATAGAAGCGGTTGCTGAGCGAGTGATAAAAGCTCGCCAGTGTGGCCACCAAGTTGTAGTTGTATTGTCTGCTATGGCCGGTGAAACGAATCGTTTATTAGGCTTAGCTAAGCAGATTGATGCGATACCGACACCTCGTGAGCTGGATGTTTTACTGGCAGCGGGAGAACAGGTATCAATTGCTTTATTAGCTATGGCGTTGAATAAACGCGGCTATAGCGCAATCTCATTGACGGCAGATCAAGTTGTTATTCATACTGATAATAATTTTAATAATGCCACTATCCATGAGGTTGAAATTCAACATATGACCACATTACTAGGCCAAGACAACATTGTTGTCGTGGCCGGTTTCCAAGGACGTGACATTGATGGCAATGTCACAACCTTAGGCCGTGGTGGGTCTGATACGACTGCAGTTGCTATTGCGAGTGCGCTTAAAGCAGATGAATGCCAGATCTTTACTGATGTTGATGGCGTATACTCAACTGATCCAAGAATTGTACCAAGTGCGACGCGTTTGGATGTGATTCATTTTGATTATATGACTTGCATGGCGCGCTTAGGGGCAAAAGTGCTACAATTACAGTCTGTAGAGTATGCATGCCAACATCGCGTTCCATTACGTGTTCTTTCTTCGTTTGAAGAAGGAGAGGGTACGTTAGTTAATTTTGATGTAATGAGTAATCAAAACATCATTGGCGTTGCACTTCAAAGACAGCAGGTTTTAGTTAATATCACACTACCAGCTTCTGTTCTAAATGAGCAGTTGGGGTTATATGGTTTGACAGCTTGGAATTTATCAACTAATTCTAGTGATGATATATCACAAATCGTTATTTCTAATGATGATTTAGCACGTTTAAGGCTAGTGTTTGATAGCAAAATGCGCCATATTGGTATGGTCTCTATACTTTCTTTGATAGGAAAGGATATTCAGCAACATTTGGAGTGTATTCAAATGGTACTGCGAGAGGCTGGCATTATAGTGCATACATATCAGGGCGATAAGAAGTGCTTATCTTTATTGATTAATGAAGATGACCATCTTGCAGCTGTTGATTTAATCCATGAAAAATTTGTGGTTGATGGCCAGTGTTTAGGTAATCTATCGCATCTTGCTGTTTCTTGAGCCACGGCTATTTATGAAATTGTGATTTTATTGGATAAAAAACGTTAAATTCTTATAAGACTGAGATTACTCAAGGAGCACTCGAATGCTAATTTTAACACGTCGTGTAGGTGAAACTCTAATGATCGGTGACGAAGTAACTGTTACTGTTCTTGGTGTTAAGGGAAATCAGGTACGTATTGGTGTAAATGCACCTAAAGAAGTATCTGTTCACCGTGAAGAAATTTATATGCGAATTCAAGCTGAAAAAGAAGCTGGTACTCCGAGTACTGGTAACTACTAATTCGAAGAGGGCTAGGATATTTATCCTGGCCTTTTTTGTGTCTATAGCAAAGTAATACCAATCTAGTAACAATATAAGATGCAGTTGTTATTTGTGCGTTTTAAACGTTGTTATTAGTCCTAATAAATGAATACTTCATTAGTTACGTTGCATTAATTATCGTATTGCTTACTAAGTGTGCGTTCGTGCGGCAAGTGTTGGTTTTTATCAATAAAGTGTTTGACTTATTTTGGTCTAACAGTAATATGTGCCTCCACAACACGGTGAGGTGGCCGAGAGGCTGAAGGCGCTCCCCTGCTAAGGGAGTATACGGTTTATCCCGTATCGAGGGTTCGAATCCCTCCTTCACCGCCATTATTTTTTAATGGATATTGTGAACGCTTTCTTATTGATTTAATTATCTTAATTTGGGATAATACAACGGTAGTAAAGCACAGTGCGCGCGTAGCTCAGCTGGATAGAGTACCTGGCTACGAACCAGGCGGTCGGAGGTTCGAATCCTCCCGCGCGCACCATTATTTAAGCGATGAGTCATGTTAACCATTAGCAGTTAATATAACTTGTTACTTGCACCGAATTGTGTGGTGAGGTGGCCGAGAGGCTGAAGGCGCTCCCCTGCTAAGGGAGTATACGGTTTATCCCGTATCGAGGGTTCGAATCCCTCCTTCACCGCCATTCTTTATTGATGGCAACGATGTTGATATCAATATGGTGTTTTCTTTAGCAAGAAACACTCAGTGCGCGCGTAGCTCAGCTGGATAGAGTACCTGGCTACGAACCAGGCGGTCGGAGGTTCGAATCCTCCCGCGCGCACCATTATTTAAGCGATGAGTTGATTATAATCATTAACTTGTTACTTACACCAATTTGTGTGGTGAGGTGGCCGAGAGGCTGAAGGCGCTCCCCTGCTAAGGGAGTATACGGTTTATCCCGTATCGAGGGTTCGAATCCCTCCTTCACCGCCATTCTTTTGCAAGTTGTTAAAAATTACCGCAAGGTAAGGTTTGACGATTGCATTATTCCTTTTTATCGCTAAAAGGAATTGTTTCTAGTAAGATATTGTCTTAAAAGAAACACAGTGCGCGCGTAGCTCAGCTGGATAGAGTACCTGGCTACGAACCAGGCGGTCGGAGGTTCGAATCCTCCCGCGCGCACCATTATTTAAAAGTAATAAGCCTCAATGCTTGTT